>JAISDV010000112.1 GCA_031264545.1 Oscillospiraceae bacterium
CGATCGTCGCATAACAGTTCATACGGATTTTGCGGTATTCACCGGAGGGCAGGCGAACCGTCGCAAGCGCGCCTTCCTTGGCCATCAGCTGGGCCTCGACGCCGGCCGAGCGCACGAGCTGCGCGCCCTTGCCGGGATAAAGCTCAATGTTGTGGATGACCGTGCCGATGGGAATGTCGGCAAGGGGCAGAGCGTTTCCGGGCTTGATATCGGCACTCGCGGAGGAGACGACGGCGTCGCCCGCCTTGAGGCCGGCAGGCGCGAGAATGTAACGGCGTTCGCCGTCCTCATAT
Organism: Oscillospiraceae bacterium; assembly: GCA_031264545.1. Classification (GTDB taxonomy): domain Bacteria; phylum Bacillota; class Clostridia; order Oscillospirales; family Oscillospiraceae; genus UBA2658. The sequence continues at coordinate 294 of JAISDV010000112.1, forward strand.
GCCACAAGGGCGATATGCGCGCTGCGGTTCGGATCATATTCCAGGCGGAGGACTCTGCCGGGCATATCGATCTTATTGCGCCTGAAGTCGATGACGCGGTATTTTCTTTTGACGCCGCCGCCCTGGTGGCGGACGGTGATCCGGCCGGTGTTGTTGCGGCCCGCTTTGGATTTCAGGACCTCCACAAGGGACTTTTCCGGCACGGCGCGCTTGTCGACTCCGTCAAAGCCGGAGACGGTCATGTGCCTTCTGGACGGTGTGGTAGGCCGATAAGTTTTAATGGACATATCTCATTTTCCCCCTTACACCATACCTTCGAAGATCTCGATGTTCTTCGATTGCCTGCTGAGCTTGACAATGGCCTTCTTCCACTCGGAGGTATAACCCGAGGGCTTCGCCCCGACGCGCTTTTTCTTGCCGGGAACAAGGGTCGTATTCACCCGGATCACCTTCACGTCGAAAATTTCTTCGACCGCGTTTTTGATCTCGATCTTATTGGCGTCCTTCGCGACCTCGAAAACGTACTTTTTAATATCGAGGTCTTCCATAGACTGCTCGGTGATAATGGGACGGATGATGACGTCGTATGCCGTTCTCATCATGCGTACACCTCCTCGATTTTCTCAAGCGCCGCCTTGTCAACAACGAGCTTGCCCGCGTTCAGCACGGAATAGGGGGACAGGATCGCAGCGAAGGTCGTCTCTATGCCGGGAAGGTTCCTTGCGCTTTTGACGACGGCTTCGTCGATCTCTCTGGTCACGACGAGGGCCTTGCCGGTGACATTGATCCCGTCCAGAAAGCCCTTGAAAGCCTTGGTCTTGATCTCGGGAACGGTCAGGCCGTCGATCACGACGATCTCACCCTCGGCGGCCTTAGCGGAAAGCGCGCTCTTGATGGCGAGACGCCTGACCTTCTTGTTGAGGGTATAGCCGTAATCGCGGGGCTTCGGCGCAAACGCGACGCCGCCGTGCCGCCATACCGGAGAGCCGGCGTGTCCGGCGCGGGCGCGGCCCGTGCCCTTCTGACGCCAGGGCTTCTTATTGGTAACGTTGACCTCGCCCTTGGTCAGCGCGCTCTGGGTGCCCTGACGGCAGTTGGCAAGATGGTTTTTGACCGAGTCATGCAGGACTGACGCGTTGGGAGTGATTCCGAAGATGGATTCGGAGAGCGCGATCTCGCCGAGCTTTTCGCCGGCCATGTTATATATCGGTGCGTTAGGCATTACATTCTCTCCTTTCCCTTATCTCGCCCTCGCGGAGGCCTTCTGCGGATTGATCCTTGCGGAAGCCTTCTGCGGATTGACGCTGCTGCCCGCGGCCGTACCCTTGACCCTGGCATTTTTAACGGTGTTCTTCAGGTAGACAATCCCGCCCTTCGGGCCGGGGATCGCGCCGCGGATAACGATCATATTCAGTTCGGGGTCGACTTGGACGACGTCGAGATTCTGAACGGTGACCTGCTCGGCGCCGAGGTGCCCGGCGCCGATCTTGCCCGGGAAAATCCTGGACGGATCGGAGCAGGCGCCCATGGAGCCCGCATGGCGGTGAACGGGGCCGCCGCCGTGGGAGGTGGGCGTCCTGTGCGCGTTCCAGCGCTTGATAACGCCCGCATAGCCCTTGCCCTTTGAGATACCCGTCACATCGACCTTGTCGCCCTCGGCAAAAACGCCGGCCATAACGACGTCGCCGACGTTCATTTCGTCGGCAGTCTCGAGACGGAACTCCTTGAGAAACCTTTTAAGCGGGACGCCGGCCTTGGCCAGATGGCCCTTTTCAGGCTTGGTGAGCCTGCGCTCCGCCCGATCTTCAAAACCGAGCTGGACAGCGTCGTAACCCTCCTTTTCGGCGGTTTTCTTCTGGACGACGACGCAGGGACCCGCCTCGATAACGGTAACGGGAACGACGTGCCCGGCTTCATCGAAGATCTGTGTCATGCCGATCTTTTTGCCGATGATGGCTCTGTTCATGTTATTTCCTCCTTAAAAGGTTATTGGTCAGCTCGCATGACCGCCTCGGCAACGCGCTCCGCCCGTCCTTTCCGCTTGAAGCGAAAACGCCGGCTTCGGCGCTGTTGTTTTTTCCGCCAGAGGCTGCTGACTTGACCCTGCCCGCTCACGCAAGCCGCGGGCAACGGGGTTTTTGCGGAATGGGTTTTGCCGGAAAGCTTCCGTCAGGTCACCTTACAGCTTCATCTCGATCTCTACGCCTGCCGGCAGTTCCAGAGACATCAGGGCCTCGACCGTCTTCTGCGTAGGGTTCATAATGTCGATCAGGCGCTTGTGCGTACGGCGCTCGAACTGCTCGCGGCTGTCCTTATACTTATGGACCGCGCGCAGGATGGTCACGACCTCGCGCTTCGTGGGAAGCGGTATGGGCCCGGAAACTTTAGCCTCCGTGCGCTTTGCGGTTTCAACGATCTTTTCCGCGGACTTGTCGATCAGCTGGTGGTCATAGGCCTTGAGCCTGATGCGGATCATTTTTTTGTTTGTTGCTGCCATGCGTTTTTCCTCCTGAACGTGTGTTTCCACCGATATTGGCTCCGGCGGTTCATTTGACGTTCGGCGAGAATTTTCCATACACTTGGCCGTGCGTATCAGATCTTATCCGAAAAACAAACCGGATCTTTCGTCCGGTTCAAACTCCGTACAAGCGATATACGCGTGCAGCGGAAACGTTCTCAACCGCCCGATTACTGCCGAACAGCTCGGCACGGACATACTCCACGGAAGTTACCGGCATTTTCATTCCGAAAACGGCGCCGCAATCTCCCGCTTCATCGCAGTTTGCGTACGCTGAGCACAGCTATCCCAACAGACGCTTTGTCAGAATATCAGAAATTTCCTCCGCTGTCAATAGACAGTTTATTTTTTTCCGTGGCTCACCGTTCATTACAACCAGATAGCAGGTGTAGCGGGACAGCGTAATATTCTCTTCTCTTCATAGCAATAAAATAAGGCCCGGGGATTCAGTTCACCCCGTACATCTTGCCGATTAGGCCTGCAATTCCGCGTATGACCCCCAGTACAATCCGATAATGGGGAGCACCCACTCCCACCACCTTCTTCGCGGCCTTTGTTTGGCGGCTCCGGGGCGCGTCTGCGCCGCCCCGCATTTTGGGCACTTCATCTTGGTTCCTTCATGTGTTTATTGTTGAGGGCAGGTTTTTATTTGCTGATAGTAATTATCCCGGATTCAAAGCCTTCGCCATTATCATAGCAATAGATGTCGAACACAAATTCAACCGTTTGAATGCTCGAAACATGTATATCCTCAAGCTGGTCGCGGTAGAATTCAAGGCTGTCATAAGCGCTTTTCCCGGGAACGACATAACTTGAAAATATCGGATAAAACATAATACCGTTGACGGACTCGTCTTTTGTCCAAATATAGTATTTGTTCTCAGATGTGTTTTCAATATACAGCTTTATTTCTTCTCCGTCGCCGTACTTCATTGGAGCAATCCCCAAATACGTGATTTTGATTCCGTTCTTCTCCAACAGAACCGTTCCCGATGGAGCGGAAGCGCCGTTCGTTAACAATACGGTGTTGTTGGCGCTGTCCCAGTCCACGCCAAGCCCCAATGCGTTACCGATTGCCCGCACGGGCAGATACGTTGAGCCATCGATAATAAACGGTTCGACGACGTTGCCGTTGACATCCTCGGGAGTGAGGGCTGTGCCGTTGAGCGTGATTTTGATGTTGTTGTAGACCAGATTCGCGGTTTTCGTAACCGCCGCCGCCATTGCTGGGGAAATCAGTACGATAAAAATGAGACAAACCGCTATGCCGAGAGAAAACCCTTTCAAGTTGCCAAGCTTTTTCATTTGTGTACTCCTCCCTATTTTTATTTTTTTCAGTCCCTGCCTCGCAGCGCCTCCGGGATTCACGGTGCCGGGGACAGGGGGTGGGTTATATGCGCGGCGTTTTCTTTCAGATAGTTTCTACGACATCGTAAGCGATTTCGCCGTTGCGTATACTCAGCAAAATACGGTCGCCGTCCAAAAGACTGCAAATACACGCCGCTTCCGTGTCGCCGAATGATTCGATATAGGTTATCGCGTCAAAATCCGGAATCGGGCGTCAGCCGCCGGAGGCCAGGATCGAAAAGTGCATGTAGTCCGCCGCGGTGCTCCAGCCCTGGCCGCCCCAGCCCCAGCCATACTTGGCAAAAGCCTTGACGACGCTGCTGTCCGGCGTGATACAGTAGGGGCTCGATCCGTTTTTATAGCAGAAGCTGCCCACGGTGGCGCCGGTCCTGTAGTTGATATAGTAGTTTTCGTTGGGGTTGATGTCGATGGCGCAGCCCCAGCTGTGGCGCAGGGTGTCGGTGTACCGCGCGCCGCCTATCGCCTTGATGGGAAAGCGTTCCGGCGAATTGTATATCTCGTCGAAGATCGCCCTGACCTCTTTCTCCACCAGCTTATGGACGGTGATATACGCCGTCGCGCTGTATTTCTGCCCGGTGGCTTCGTTCAGCTTCCAGATCGGTATGCTGATCGAGACCATATAGTTCTGCGCGTCGGCGGCGCTCGTGAAATAGGTCTTGCCGGCGTTTCCGAAGAGCTGCGTCCGGCGCTCCGCGTCCGAGAGGCCGCGGTACCGGACCGCGAACGAGACAAAGGCCGGGTTAGTCTCATATTCCCGTTCGACCGTCCAGCTCTGCTTTTCCCTTCTGCTGTTATAGAGCAGACGGGTAATGACCCTTGCCGCCTCTGCCCGCGTCAGGGTGTTGTCCCCCTGAAAGCTGGTATCGGTATAACCGGTCAGGATACCTTTCATATAGACCTGCTCGACACTGCCGCGGTAGGCCGCGTTCATCGCGCTGTAATCCGCGATATGGTTCGAGAAGCTGTCGCCCGAGGAATCGGCCAGCGCCATCTGGTTTTCATAATAAACGAGATAGACGATGCGGTTTATCAGGAAGGCCATCTCATAGCGGTTGATCGTCTTGTCGAGCTCCGCGAATGTGAGCGGTATCAGCGGGTACGCGGTCTGCACCTCGTTGGCGTTGGTCTCGACGACCTCCAGCACGCCCGCGTCGTTGAGCGCGTTCCAGTAGCTTTCCGACCAGTGTATACCCTTCGGGGGCGTCGTGGAATAGAGATATTCCCCGGCGATGGTGAGCATCTTCATAAACTCGCCGCGCCTGACCCGGTCGTTCGGGTGGAACAGCCCGTCGTCCATGCCGTTGATGATACCGAGCTGCGTCAGCAGCGCGACATCCTCGGCGAACCAGTCGCCCGATTTCACATCGGGAAAAGACAGCGCCCGCGCGGCGGAAAAGGGAAGCTGCAGCAACGCCGCAAGCAGCAGCGCCGTTACCAGGACTCTTTGGCATACTTTTTTCATAAATATCTCCGTTTCAGCGCTTCGGAACAGCGCATTTTTCCGCGGGCGGCTCAGTAGCTGCCGAGCCGGAAGGCGTGCGGCAGAAGCGACCGCAGCTTATAGCTGACATACCCGCCCGAGGCTTTAGCGCAAAGCACCTCCATGTCCTGTGAAAACTCGCTCAGGACCTGCCGGCAGGCGCCGCAGGGCATGCAGTAATCCTCGCTCTCACCGTATATCGCGATGCGGGAGAAGTGCCTTTCTCCCTCGCTGATCGCCTTGAAAAGCGCGACCCGCTCCGCGCACATCGTGCTGCCGAGCGCGCTGTTTTCAACGTTGCAGCCGGTGAAAACGCGGCCGCCGGCACATTCCAGCGCGGCGCCGACCTTAAAGCGGGAATAGGGCGCATAGGCGCTTTCCGCGGCGCTCCTCGCCAGATTCAGCAGTTCCCTGTCGGTCATGCCGAAGTCTCCTTCCTCCGTCAGTCCGTATGGATCTCCCAGTTCTCGATGCCGTAGAAAATGTTGCCGTCTGCGGGTCTCATGCCGGAGATCACGCCCCTGTGGGTAATGACCTGATGCTTTTCAAAACAGATCGGAACAAGGGGCGCGGTGTCGGCGATATATTTGAACATCAGGTCGGCGGCCTTCTGCCTGTCCTCGTCCCCGGCGGCCATGAAGTCGCTGATATGCTGCTCGAGCACTGAATCCGAGAACTTCCCGTAATTGAGGCTGCCGCCCGAAAACAGCAGGTTCCTGAGAGAAAAGTCGTTCGTCAGCCTGACCTCGGCATAGTACATATCGAAAGCGCCGGCGGCAAGGGCCGCGACGTAATCGTCCCAGGAGAGCCTGCGCAGCTCGACCGTGATCCCCAGCCCGGTGAGATTTTCCGCGATGCTCTCCGCGGCCCTCACCTTCGCGGGCGTATCGCTGCAGACGATGAAATCAATGCTGATCTCCATGGGGATGCCCGTTATCATCTGCTCGCGCTTGCCGTCGTCATCATAATCCTGAACCTCAGCCTCGTCGAAGGCGTCCTCACTCTTCCTGACTGAATAGGAGACGATATCGGAAAACGCGTCGTTATAATACAGGCAGGTCGGATTCATCGGCAGGGTCGCCGCCGAGGCCGCCCCGGACAGGCAGTCGGTGACGATCCGTTCCCGGTCGACCACATAGGTCATGGCTTTCCGGGCAGGAATACTGGAAAAAAACTGGCTGTCGCCGTTGAATCCAAGGTACTGCATATTCGTCGTCGGATAGTGGCGCACCTCGTTGGCCGAGCCGTAACCGAGATTAAAGGCGCTCGAGGGATCGTTGGTCACAAGGTCGATCTCAGAATTTTCAAAGGCGGTGATCATGTCCTCCGTCTCCCTGATCTCCCTGAGATAAACGGTATCCGCCGGCAGCGAGGCGTAATTTTTATGGCCCGTGAAGGCCTCGAGCTTCGTCAGGCCCTCATCCGGCATATAAGGGCCGGTTCCCGTCGGCGCCGGCTCGTCAACGCTGCCGTTTTTGATGACCGGAATATCGAGCAGGGCGGGAAACAGCATATCCGGATAGTAGAGATTGATAATAAAAAGCTCCTCATCCAGCGCCTCGCTGCCGATCACGCCCTTAAGCCGTGCCGAAAAACGCGCGCTCTGCGTGGCGCGCTGAACGGAATAGGATGCGTCGGAGGCCGTGAGCGTCGTGCCGTCCCAGAATTTTACCGAGGTATCGACATAAAATTTCCAGCTCTTCCCGTCCGCGGTCTCATAGCTTTTGATGAGATTCGGCAGTGCGGCGAAGCTGTCGTCCACCGCGAACAGCGTGTCGTACATCAGCTGCGTACAGAGGATATTGGAAACGTTTTTCGTCGTGAAGGGACTGAAGCTGTATGCCTTGTCACAGTTAAGCGAGAAAACGCTGTCCGCCTTGTAATAGTCCTGCTCGCCGGTCTGCGCGCCGGTTTCCTCCGGCACGGGCGTCTCCGCGTCCCGGTCCGCCGTCCCGCAGGCCGAGAAAAACCCGGCCAGGAGCGCAAGCGCGAGGATGATACGGCTGGTTTGTCTGAATCGTTTGGCCATAAGCTGTCCTTTCGGGGTCTAAGCGCCTGTATGCGCAGCGCGGGATACAGGTTCTGAATTACGGCACGGCGATAAGCGCCGCCTGGGAGCCTCTTATTCCCCCGGTTTTTCTGTGCGACCAGTATTTGCCGCAGTTGCAGGCGGTGCACTCGTCACTGACAGAAATGTTCTCCGTCCGGAGGCCGAGCCGGATCAGCCGCCGCCTGTTCGTCTCCTTGAGGTCGACCATAAACTTCCCGGTATCGCCGGCGGCGAAGAAAACCCCACCGCTGTCGCCGCCGAGAAGCCTTTCGACGGCCTCCGGCACCTCCGGCCCGGTCTCAAAGCAGCAAAGCTCGATCGCGGGGCCGACGGCCGCCCGGATGTTCTCCGGCCTTGCGCCGAGCGCCTGCATTTTTGAGACCGCCTCGCCGAGAATATCGGCGGCGGTGCTCCGCCAGCCGCAGTGGATGGCGCCGGCGGCGCCCGCCGACGGGTCGCAGAGGAGAACCGGCACACAGTCCGCGGTGAAGCAGAACAGCGGCAGTCCCCTGACGTTTGTGACGATGCCGTCCGCCTCATAGGGAAAGGGTGTAAAAAGCGCACGCCTGTCCGCATCCGTCACGAGTCTGACCACGCTTCCGTGCACCTGCTTTGTGAAGCAGGCCTCCTGCTCCGGCAGTCCGAGCGCGCCGAACACGCGGCGGTAGTTCTCGCGCACGTTTTCCTCGCTGTCGCCCCGGTTTTCGCCAAGATTCAGGCTGTCGAGCGCGCCCGTACTCACCCCGCCCCACCTTGTGGTAAAGGCGTGCGGAAAGGGTATCGCCGGCGCAGTCATATAAGCCAGGCCCTTATAGCTGATTTCAGCGAAGGGCTTTGAATATTCCACGGTAATCCGCTCCTATCCGGCTGTTCCGCGGCCGCTCATGCGTTCCGGCCGCAGCATTCCTTATACTTGAGCCGTCTCGAGCCGTCCGCCTTCATCTTTCCGCAGGGGCAGGGGTCGTTCCTGCCCGGCCTGTCGGCTTTCCTGACGGGCTGCTTTTTCAGGCTCGCGTCCCCGCCGACGTTACCGGTCGCGCCCTTGGCCACGCTCTTGCGCTCGATCGGCTGCTCCTTTTTGATTTGAACCGTGAACAGCCTGCGCACGACCTCGGTGCGGATGCCGTTGATCATTTCCTCGAACATGTCGTAGCCCTCGCGCTTGTAGGCGTCGACCGGCTTGTCGTTGCCGTAGGCCCTCAGGCCGATGCCGCGGCGCAGCTCCTGCATCGCGTCGAGGTGCTCCATCCAGTATTCGTCCACGACCCGGAGCATGATCACCCGCTCCAGCTCGCGCATGAGCGGCGTGCCGTTCGGCATGGGACCGAACTCGGTTTCGCGCGCGGCGTAGATCCTTTCGGCTTTCTCGAAGAGCTTTTCGGTCAGCTCCTGCGCGGTCAGGCTGTTCAGCTCCTTCATCGAAACCGAAAGCTCGCCGCGGCGGAGGAGCATCGGCTCGAAAGCGGAAACGGCCGCCTCATACTGCGCCATATCCGCAAAGTAGTCGCGGCCCTCCATCGCGGAACCGAGCGTTTCCCGGATATAGTCCTCGACCATAGCCTGGACTGAGGCCTGGAGATCGTCTCCGTCGAGCACACGGCGGCGCTGTTCATAGATCGTGTTACGCTGGACATTCATCACGTCGTCGTACTCCAGCACGCTCTTGCGGCTCTGGAAGTTGCGGCTTTCAACAGTCTTCTGCGCCTGCTCGATGGCGTTGGAAAGAATCTTGTAATCGAGCGGAATGTCCTCGTCGACGCCCATCCTGTCCATCATGCCCATAACGCGCTCCGAGCCGAAAAGGCGCATCAGGTCGTCGGTCATCGCCAGGTAAAAGCGGCTTTCGCCGGGGTCACCCTGGCGGCCGGAGCGGCCCCGCAGCTGGTTGTCGATACGGCGGGAGTCATGCCGCTCGGTTCCGATGATGAAAAGCCCGCCCGCCGCGCGGACCTTGCCGGCCTCGGCGGCGATTTGTGTCCTGTGGAATGCCAGCCGTTCGGCGAACATTTTGCGCGCGGCGAGGATATTCTCGTCGCCGGTGTCGCCGTAGCCCGTCGCCTCGGCAATCAGCTCTTCGCCGAAGCCATGCTTTTTCAGATCGTGCTTCGCGAGGTACTCGGCGTTTCCGCCGAGTACGATATCGGTTCCGCGGCCGGCCATATTCGTCGCAATCGTAACCGCGCCGAATTTGCCCGCCTGAGCGACGATTTCAGCTTCCTTTTCGTGGTTTTTGGCGTTTAAGACGCTGTGCTGGACACCCGTCCGCTTGAGCAGGGCGGAAACCAGCTCGCTTTTTTCAATCGACACCGTGCCGACAAGCACGGGCTGACCCTTCTCGTGGCACGTCTGGATCTGCGCGATGATCGCCCTGAATTTGCCCGTTTCATTTTTAAAAACGGCGTCGGGATTATCAATACGCACCAGCGGCTCGTTCGTCGGGATTTCGATGATATCGAGGTTATAAATAGAGATAAACTCCTCCTGCTCGGTGATCGCCGTTCCGGTCATGCCGGAGAGCTTTTCATAGAGCCGGAAAAAGTTCTGAAAAGTGATGGTCGCGAGAGTCTTGCTCTCTTCGGCCACCTTGACGCGCTCCTTGGCCTCGATCGCCTGATGAAGCCCCTCGGAATAGCGCCGGCCGAGCATGAGACGGCCCGTAAACTCGTCGACAATGATGACCTCGCCCTCCTTGACGACATAGTCGATGTCGCGCTTCATGATCCCATGGGCCTTGACCGCCTGGTTGATGTGATGCGAAAGCGTTGAGTTTTCAAGGTCTGAAAGGTTCTCGATGCCAAAGGCCTCCTCGGCTCTTTTGACGCCGCGCGCGGTCAGAGTCACGGTCCTTGCCTTCTCATCGACGACATAATCCGCGTCGAGATCCTCGGCCTCCTCGCTTTTTTCATCCACGCTCGCGTAGACGACGGGTTTCAAACGGGAAACGAAGCTGTCCACCTTGCCGTAAAGCTCGGTACTCTTGTCACCCATGCCGGAAATGATGAGCGGCGTTCTCGCCTCATCAATGAGGATGGAGTCGACCTCGTCAACGATGGCGAAGCGGTGCCCGCGCTGGACCATCTGGCTCTTGTAGATCGCCATATTGTCGCGCAGGTAATCAAAGCCCATCTCGTTATTCGTGCCGTAAGTGATGTCCGCAGCGTAAGCGGCGCGGCGCTCCTCGCCCGTCAGCCCGTGGACAATCAGCCCGACGGAAAGCCCGAGAAAGCGATAAACCTTGCCCATCCACTCGCTGTCGCGCTTGGCGAGGTAATCGTTGACCGTGACGATGTGGACGCCCTTTCCGCCGAGCGCGTTGAGATAGGCCGGCAACGTGGCGACCAGCGTTTTGCCCTCGCCCGTCTTCATTTCGGCGATGCGTCCCTGATGCAGGACGACGCCGCCGATCAACTGTACCCGGAAGGGACACAGGCCGAGCACTCTTTTCGCGGCTTCGCGCGCGTTGGCGAAAGCCTCCGGCAGGATATCGTCGAGCGTTTCGCCTGCCGACAGTCTCTCCTTCAGCTCCTCCGTTTTGGCACGGAGCTCCGCATCGGATTTTCCGCCGTACTCGCCGGCCAGAGACTCTATCCTGTCCACAATCGGTTTTATCTTCTTCAGTTCCCTTTCGCTGTGGGTTCCGAATAATTTTGTCATGACATGCATTGGCGCTGTGCCTTCCTTTGAACAAACTGGGTTTCACGATACCCGATTACGTATTATAGCATACATTTATGAATAAAAAAAGAGGGCAAATCCCGCTCGCTGTCACGAAAGTTGTTCGAAAGTTGCTCTCTGTGATCTGTACTCGGTCAGTATTGCTGTTGACGGCGCTTGCCTGTAGGCGTATCATAAAAAATAGTTTCGCAGAAACTATTTTTTACGCGCATGTGCGCACTCTGTGCGCACGCGCTTGGATTTCATGCCGCGGCGCGGGACGCGCCGTGGACATGCATGCTTTGGTTCAAGAGAGCCAAATCTACAACATACGAAAAAACCTATAAGCTTTTCCATAGTCGGAAAGCGGAGACGCAGCTTGGCCGAAAGCGGCGTCCCGCGCCCGGAAAGGAGACGTCATGCCGCAGGGACTCAGGGAAGTCAATATTAAAGAGGATATGCCGGCGGTGGCGGACGCGATCAGGCGCGTCACCTTCCAGCTGAACCGCAGCAAGGCGCTCGGCTTCGCCGCGCTCAAGCTCATCCACGGCTACGGTTCGTCCGGAAAGGGCGGAAAGATTCGTACGGAAACACGTCGCTATCTCCAGCAGCAGAAAGCCAAGGGGTTCATCAGGGATTTCATCCCGGGCGAGGAATTTTCGATCTTCAGCGAGACCACGCGCCGCGCCTTCGACGCTTGCGGCGAGCTTCGGCGCGACAGTGATCTCAACCGCTCAAACAACGGCGTCACTATCGTGATCCTTTAAGTCCCCGCCGTTTTTTCAGACATATATTCAGGCCATGGCAACCCGGGGCGACCTGTGGACATCACGGAGAGCGCGCTCGCAAAAATATTGACAACATAATCAGAAGATGGTATTATGCTGTGGCTAAACTCAAATGGGCGGGCGTGGTTCAATGGTAGAACACCAGCCTTCCAAGCTGGATACGTGGGTTCGATTCCCATCACCCGCTCCATAAAAAACGCCTTGTAAATAGGGCGTTTTTTGTTGCTATATCTAGCTTTTTCCTATTTTTACTCTCATTTTTTCGCTCACAATACAACACGCTCAAACACACGCAATAACGCTATGATGTGCCAGATATGTGCCAAAAAATAGTCCGTCGGGGGTGATGGGGACTGTTTTTTTTATTTACATAGGGCTTGACATTTGGCGCGGGCTGCGTATAATGGAATTGGTCATCGCGCAGGCGATGTGGATTGAAATAAAATTGAAAATCTCGGAAGAACGAAAAAAACAGACAGGTTGATAGCCTGTCTGTTTTTTTTATGGGCAGCCGGTGGGGGGGATCTAGGTGCTGTCGCCGGGTTTTCCGCGATGGCGGGGCGCGCGCTTTGCGTCCGCGATCTTAAACAAGCGCTGCATTTTGATTTTGTGACAAGCGCCGGAACAGGTATTTGTGCGCTTGCCATTAGCCGGGAACTCCTTGCCGCAAACGACGCAGGCCGTCGTTTTGCGGAGGGCAGCATACCGCGCGGGGTTTATCGCCTCCTTACGGTCGGCGTAGTATTCCAAGCCCTGCTCGCGGTCAATCTCCGCAACCGCAGCCGGCGCGCAAACGGGGCAAGATCGCTGCAGGGCGCCGGAGACAATGTACGGCTTGCCGCATATCTCGCAGCTGCTGATGGTTTCGCCCAGCTTGCGGGCCTGCCCGAGCTTGGCTCGCCGCTTATGTTCCTTGCGTTGCTTCTTCTGGCGCTCCGACCGGCAGTCCGGGCAATACCACGCCCGAGGACCGCCCGCGAAGGAGCGACCGCACTGCCGGCAGATACGGTTGGGGTACATCGCCATGGCTACGCGTCCAGATCGAGCGCGATGAAGCCGAGAAGCTCGGCCATCATCAGGCGCATATACCCGAGACAGTGCCGCCGGCCGCCGTCCCACTCTACGACGGTGCGGAGTGGAATGGCAAATCGGTCCGCGAATTTGCCCTGAGACAGGCCTGCGCGCTTGCGCAGGTCGCGGACGGACCAATTGGCGATCTCGTAAATGTGCCGGAGGTCGCGGACGATCCTGTCGGTGTCTCCGTTGTACAGATCGTCCATCCAGCCCTGCCAGCCGAGCGACGCAATGAAAGTGTCATCGTCGCGGACGTCCGCTGCCTCGCGGACGAGGTTGTAAAATAATTTGCGTGTCATGGGGGGTCCTCCTTGTGTTTTTTATTGCCGAGACAGGCCGGCGTTGGCGCCGGCCTGCGCTGTGGGGAGCGTGCCCTAGGAATTTATAAAGATTTCGTACCCGGTTTTGGGATACATGGGCGCGTGAATGCCCTTGATGTAGTGCCGACTTCCGACGCTCATCAGAGTGCCGGAAATTTTTTGGTGCCAGCAATAACCTTCGTCGCTGACAGACCAACCGCTGATTCCATCATCGTCTTCCCAGCGGAGATATACGGTGTAGCTCTCCGCGGAATTTGGATTGTCCACATTTGTACACTCAAGCTCGAAGTCGTTGGCCTTGAGGTGCGCGCGCATGTATTTTATCGCGGCCTCGACGTCCTGCCGCCGCTTTTGTCCACGCGGCAAACGCGGCCCGGTGGGTTCCTCACGCCATTTGTCTGCCAGTTTTTTTAAAACCGGGTGGCCGGGACCGCGCAACAGTTTGCCTCTGAGATTATAGACTGCAACGCAGTCTCTGGCGGCACTATAGCCTCCGTATTTTGTAACGTTTTTCGTCCCGCTCGTGCGCTCAGCCCCTCGGCTGTCGTAAAACTCGCGGGCCTCTTGCTGCGTTACGCCGCAGGCGTGGGCGGCCTGAAGGTCATCCATACAAGTGATCTGCACCCAAAAATAGCGCATTAGCTTGGCTTTTTTCATATCCTCGCGCTGCGTCAGCGAGGGATAGCCAGAATACATCGACTGCCAATAGTATTCGGGGGGATGATAGTACTGCGAGTATTTTTTGATTATCGCTTGCCGCTCCGCTAGTGGGAGCTCGCGATATTCCTTGCTTGTCATTT
>JAISDV010000144.1 GCA_031264545.1 Oscillospiraceae bacterium
CTACAGCGAGCGCGGTCGTTGCGGATGTGATCGACGCCGTCAAGCACGTCAAGGCCAGAAAATACCTGGACTGGGACGAGGCTCCGGCGGGCTACTTTACGGACAGCGCCTACCTGTCCTCCCGCTGGTATATGCGCGCGGCGACCTCACTCCAGCAGATCGGCTGGGCCTTCGGCAAGGTCAGCTTCGTCACCTATCCCGGCGCGGCCGGCGACGAATACGCCTTCGCCACCGAGTCCTGCGACGAGAGCACCCTGCTCAGGCTCACAAGCGGGATGTCCGTCCGTTCCATGTTCAGGATCTTGGATTGACGGCAGAGGGCAAAATATCATAAACTGGTAATGCAGGCTGCGGCTCTCGTCCGGCCTTTCAATCCGGGCCGGCAAAGGCGCCGGCGGCTTTTTGTGTCAAGCGCGTGCCGCCCGTCTGCGGGCGGGCGCTTTTTTGCGCTGGGCGGACGGCTGTCCGCCCAGCCGCGTGCCCAGTCCACCGAAAGGAATGGTCAAATCATATGCTTATCATACAGAAATTCGGCGGCAGCTCGGTTGCAGACGCCTCAAAGATCACGCGGGTCGCGGGCATCATCGCCGATTCTTTCTGCGAGGGGAACGACATCGTCGCCGTTCTCTCCGCCCAGGGAGATACGACGGACGACCTGCTCCAAAAAGCGGCGGAGATAAATCCGAACCCTTCGAAGCGCGAGCTGGACGTTCTTCTCTCGACCGGGGAGCAAATATCCGCAGCGCTTATGAGCATGGCCCTTGAAAAAATGGGCCTGCCCGTCGTTTCACTCACAGGCTGGCAGGTCCAGATCAGTACGAATTTCAATTACGGCAACGCCCGTATCCGGTCGGTCTCCACGGAGCGGATACGCCAGGAGCTGGATAAGCGCCGCATCGTGATCGTGACGGGCTTTCAGGGCGTCAACGGAACGGGCGACATAACAACCCTGGGCAGAGGCGGCTCGGATACCTCTGCCGTCGCCGTTGCCGCCGCCCTGCACGCCGACAGGTGCCAGATATTTACAGACGTCGAGGGCGTTTTCACGGCAGACCCGCGCAGGGTGCCGGGCGCCAGGAAGCTCGACGAGATAACCTATGACGAGATGATGGAGCTTGCCTCTCTGGGCGCGCAGGTGCTTCATAACCGCAGCGTCGAAATGGCAAAGCGCTACGGAGTCAATCTCGAGGTGCTTTCCAGCTATGAGAGAAAGTCCGGCACAAAAGTCAAGGAGGTCGTTAAAAACGTGGAACAGATGAAAATCAGCGGAATCGCAAAGGACAATAACGTGGCGCGTATCGCCGTGGTCGGCGTTCCGGATGAACCGGGCGTGGCTTTCAGACTTTTCCGTGCGCTCGCGAACCACAGGATCAACGTGGACATCATCCTCCAGTCGATAGACAGGAACGGAACCAACGACATCAGCTTCACCGTTTCCGAAGGCGACTATGAAAAGGCGCTCGAGCTGGTCGAAGAGCGCAGGGACACGCTCGGCTTCAAGGAGGTTTTCGGCGACAAGCACGTGGCCAAGGTCAGTATCGTCGGCGCGGGTATGCTCTCCTCATCCGGTATCGCCGCGATCATGTTCGAGGCGCTCAGTGAGGCGAAGATCAACATTCAGATGATCTCGACCAGTGAGATCAAGGTTTCGGTGCTCATCGACGAGGCCGGCGCAGACAGAGCCGTGCAGGTGATCCATAATAAGTTCTTCGACTGAGCTTTGCGCTTCCCGCAGAATAAACGCCCGCGCCCAAAGCCTTAAGGCCTCGGGCGCGGGTATTATATAAAATCCAGCGTCAGAATGTCGGGAGCTCCGGGCGGGCGCCGTTCCCGCCGCCAGGGGTTTCATCCGGCGTCGGCGCAGGCTCCACGCTGCCTGAGGTGCTGCTCGCCGGCACACTTTCGTCAAGCGTCACGATAATACTGAAATATTCGCCCTGGCGGAAAACCTCAAGCGTCACCGTATCGCCGGCCTTGTAGTCTTTCTTCGCGTTTGTCAGCTCCGAGAAACTTTTAATCTCCGTATCGCCGATCTTGGTGATGATATCGCCGACCTTCAGCCCGGCTTTCTCACTGCAGCTGCCCGCCTCGACAGAGTAGACATAGGCACCTTCAGCCATATTGAAATACTGAGCAGGTGCGACACTGACGTCTCCAACTACGATACCGAAGCTCGCCTTGCCGCTGACGTAGCCTTGGGTGATGAGCTGATCGATAATATCCGTCACATCATTGATCGGGATGGCAAAGCCCAGCCCTTCGACCCCGGTGTCGGCATATTTGGCGGTGACGATGCCGATGACCTCGCCCTTGTTGTTATAGACCGGGCCGCCGGAGTTGCCCTCATTGACCGCCGCGGAAATCTGAATCATATTATTCGTTGTGGCCTGATTGGTGACGGCATCCCGCGTGGTGATATCTCTGTCCAACGCGCTGACTATGCCGTCGGTCATGGAAAAGCTCAGCTCGCCCAAGGGATTTCCAATCGCGTAGACCATTTCTCCGACCTGGAGCTTATCGCTGTTGCCGAGGGTCGCCGCCGAAAGGCCGGTCGCGTTGATTTTGAGCACCGCAATATCGCTTGCCTCCTCGACGCCCACGATACTCGCGTCGAGACGGTCGCCGTTGGAGAGGATCACGGAGACCTTGTAGTTTCCCTTGTAGGCGTCCGAGATGACATGGTAATTGGTCACGACATAGCCGTCACCCGTCACGACAAAGCCGGAGCCTGAAACCGCGGAGGTCGACTGCATACCGAAATAATTGGTGTAGGTGATCTCCGTCGAGACGCCGACTGCCTGCGCGCAGCCGAGACTGTAGATTTCCGAGCCGGTCATCATTTCGCCGGAGGAAACGGGTCTGGCCGTCTGCGTACTCCCGGAATCCGAATCGGCGATATTCAGCTTGCCGCCGCTATAATCCGCCCCCGCATAGGAGTCAGGCAGCTGCGTTGCGACCAGCACGCCGCCAACGCCGCCGCCGAGCAGCGCACAGACAAGGCATGCGGCAATCAAGCCGCCTATCCCGACACCACGCTTTGCTTTCGGCCGCTCAGGCGGCCTGACGGGCGGCGTATAATACGTTCTGGGAGAAGGCTGCTCCTCGATGCTGGGAACGAAGTTTGCGTCCATGTAGGAACGGTGCGGAATGCTTTCACCTGAAAACCGGTATTCTGAGCTCTGTTCACCGGGCGGAGTGTCTATGCTCTCCCAACCGGCGTTTTCGTCCTGATCATACATTATTGTATACCTCCTTGGCAGCTGTCTTTTGGGGATAGGCACATCCTTGACTGCCGTTATCCTATAATGCATTTATGACGCACAAATGAACAAAAGCGGAAAAATATTTGAACATTTTATGCATAATTTTTGAAGGCTGCCGGGCGGCCGCGGGCACAGGTTTTTGTTTACAAATGGCCGCCGCGACATTATAATACAAAAAGTAATCACGCACGGAGGTGAGCGGACATGGACAGCGGATTCAGCGGCGCGCTTTCCGAGCTTCGGCGCTCGCGGGATCTCAGCCAGAGAAAGCTCGCCGGCGACCTTCACATCAGCCAGTCCCTGCTTTCCCATTATGAAAACGGCACGCGGGAGCCGGGCCTGCTCCTTGTCTGCCGCATCTGCGACTATTTCGGAGTGACCGCAGATTTTCTCCTCGGAAGAGGCGGCTCCGACGCGGGCTGTCTCCCGGCCGCTTTCACCGCGCTTATGCAGGCGCTTGACGGCGGCGGGAGCGCGCTGCGGCTGACCGCCCTCGGGTATCTCGGTCACGCAGCCGAAAAGCTGCGCTTGTGGCTCGACGGCGCAGGCCCCGTCCCATTGGCCGAGCTGGCCGCGGCCATGACGCAGGCGGAGCTGGAAACCGCGCGTCTCGCCGGCGAAGCCCGCGCTATAAATTCAGGTTTGAAGCCTTCCCTGGAGTAACGCCATGACAAATCAGGACACCATCCGGAATTTTTCGATCATCGCCCATATAGACCACGGAAAAAGCACGCTCGCGGACCGCCTGCTTGAAAAATGCGGCGCGGTGGACAGCCGCGACTCAACCCCGCAGATGCTCGACAATATGGAGCTGGAGCGAGAGCGCGGCATCACCATCAAGGCCCGCGCGGTCGGCCTGCACTACAAGGCGCGGGACGGCCGGACTTATACGTTCAACCTCATCGACACTCCGGGACACGTCGACTTCAATTACGAGGTTTCGCGGTCCCTCGCCGCCTGTGAAGGGGCGCTGCTCGTCGTGGACGCAAGCCAGGGCATTGAGGCGCAGACACTTGCGAACACCTATCTTGCGCTCGAGCATAATCTCGAGGTGCTGCCGATCATCAACAAAATCGATCTGCCCGGGGCCGATCCTCTGCGCACCAAGACCGAGATCGAGGATATTATCGGCATCCCCGCGCTCGATGCCCCGGAAATCAGCGCCAAAAACGGCCTGAACATCGACGCTGTGCTCGAAGAGGTCGTCAGCAGGATCCCGCCGCCGAAGGGCGACCCGGATACGCCGCTGCGCGCGCTCATCTTCGACAGCCAGTATGACAGCTACCGCGGCGTGATCGTGCTGCTGCGTGTCATGGACGGCGAGCTGAAAAAGGACATGAATATCCGGTTGATGGCTTCCGGCGCGAAGTACCGCGTCGTCGAGACCGGGCACCTGCGCCCTTTCGGGCTTGAGCCCTGTGACACGCTCTCCGCCGGCGACGTCGGCTATCTCACGGCCAGTATCAAAAATGTCGCGGATACCCAGGTGGGCGACACCGTCACCGGCGCGGACAGACCTGCGAAATTACCGGTTCCCGGCTATCGTCCCGCCCAACCGATGGTCTTTTCGGGCATCTATCCCGCCGACGGGGCAAAATACCCCGACCTGCGTGACGCGCTGGAAAAGCTCAAGCTTAACGACGCCGCGCTCCAGTATGAGCCGGAATCCTCGGCCGCCCTCGGCTTCGGCTTCCGCTGCGGCTTTCTCGGCCTGCTGCACATGGAGATCATCCAGGAGCGGCTCGAGCGCGAATATAATCTCGACCTTATCACGACCGCCCCGAGCGTTATCTACCAGGTTTTTAAAACGGACGGCGAGAAGCTCGTCGTCGACAACCCGCTCAACTACCCCGACCCCGTCCACATCGGGTGGGCGGAGGAGCCTTTCGTCAAAGCCACCATTATCACGCCGCCGGAATATGTCGGCAACATCATGGCGCTTTGCCAGGATCGCCGCGGGGACTACAGGAACATGCGCTATCTGGACGAATCCCGCGTCGAGCTGCATTACGACATGCCGCTCAACGAGATCATTTATGACTTTTTCGACGCGCTCAAAGCCCGTACCCGGGGCTACGCCTCACTCGACTATGAGCTTTCCGACTATCGCGAGAGCAATCTCGTTAAGCTCGACGTACTCCTAAACGGCGATATCGTGGACGCGCTGAGCTTCATCGTCCACAGGGACAAGGCTTATCCGAGAGGCAGACGGATCGTTGAAAAGCTCAAGGAAAACATTCCCCGCCAACTCTTCGAGGTTCCGGTGCAGGCCGCGATTGGCGGAAAGATCATCGCCCGCGAAACAATCAAGGCCGTCCGCAAGGACGTGCTCGCCAAATGCTACGGCGGCGACATCACCCGGAAAAAGAAGCTGCTGGAAAAGCAGAAGGAGGGCAAGAAGCGCATGCGCTCCCTCGGCTCCGTCTCTGTTCCGCAGGAGGCTTTTATGGCGGTTCTGAAGCTGGACGAATAAGAAATAGTTTCTATGAAACTATTTCTTACGCGCATGTGCGCACTCTGTGCGCACGCGCTTGGATTTCATGCCGCGGCGCGGGTCGCGTCTCGCGCTATGATACGCGGTCAATGAGGCGCGCCGCCGCCCTATGAGAGGACAGTGCCCTCGACCAGCAGCTTTATCCCGATGCCGATCAGCACCAGCCCTCCGGCGAGGCCCGCGCCCTTTCCCGAGCCCTTCGGCAGCCGTGAACAGAGCCGGCCGCCCAGAATGCAGATCAGGAAGGTCGTCCCGCCGATGATGAGACAGGTCGGAAGGATGCGTGTCTCCGTGAAGGCCAGGCTGGCGCCGACCGCCAGCGCGTCGATGCTCGTGGCGAGGGCAAGCACCAGGGCTCTCGGATGACTGAAGCTTCCGCCGGCCGCCGCTTCTTTCCCTTTTTCCGCGCCGCCCTTTATCGCGTCCACCAGCATTTTAGCTCCGACGAAGCTCAGCAGGAAAAAGCTGATATAAGGACCGGCGCTCATGAGCTTTCCGCTTACGGTTCCGGCAAGGCAGAAGCCGGCCAGCGGCATCAGCGCCTGGAAAAAGCCGAAATAGACCGCATACCTGAGCGTGTTTTTCATTCCCCCGCGCGGACAGGAAAGCCCTTCGCCCACGGTGACGGCAAACGCGTCCATCGAAAGACTCGCGCCGATAAACAGACAGGTCAGAATTTGTTCCAACAGTTCCCCCTCCAGATAAGTCGTGACAGGTCCGCCCTGCTGCGGCGCCTTTCCGGCGCGGGGCCGCTCAGGCGGCGTTTTGCGTTATAAATTCCGGTTCTTAATCCGGCCAAGCGAATGCGAGGTCTTTTATGGATCATGAAATATATATGCGCCTGGCTTTGGCGCTTGCACAGGAAGCCGCCGCCGCCGGAGAGGTTCCCGTAGGCTGCGTGATCGCGGACGAGAGCGGAGCCGTGGTCGGCTCCGGCCGGAACACGCGCGAAGCGGTCCGCTCCGCCCTTGGCCACGCTGAGCTGTCCGCGATCGACGCGGCCTGCCGCGCAAGAAACGACTGGCGGCTTGACGGCTGCACGCTGTACGTCACGCTCGAGCCCTGCCCAATGTGCGCCGGCGCGATCATCAATGCCCGCATCCCGCGCGTTGTTTTCGGCGCGAGGGAACCGAGCCTCGGTTCCTGCGTCAGCGTGATCGACCTGTTTTCCGAGCGCTACGGGCACCGCCCCGCTGTTTATGCCGGGGTCCTCGAATCGGATTGCGCCGCGCTTGTACGCGGTTTCTTTGAAAGACTGCGCGCTTGAATTTAATGCCGCGGCGCGGTTCGCGCTGCATGGCGTTTTTTACGCGCATGTGCGCTTACAGGGTACAAAAAACCGTTTCCCGGACCGGGAAACGGTTTTCGGCATTTTTATTTCTGAGGCTTCGGACTTCCGTCCGCATTGAAAAGAGGCAGAGGCGCAAGGAAAACGACGTCGTCACGCTTCTGCGCCTCGCCCTCCGCAAGAATGAACATCCGTCCGGCAATGACCGCGCCCGCCTTTTCGACAAGCTCCTCGACCGCTTTGAGCGATTCGCCTGTGGATATCACGTCGTCTACGATGAGAATGCGTTTTCCGCGCATCGCATCCGCATCCGCCCTGTCGAGCACCAGCTTCTGCACCCTTTCGGTGGTGATGGACTTCACCTCGACCTCAAAAACGCCCGTCATATAGAGCTTAGGGGACTTGCGGGCGAGAAAATACCGATTATTTCCGCTCTGGCGGGCCATTTCATACAGCAGCGGGATGCTCTTTGCCTCCGGCGCGAGCAGATAGTCGTAATCCGGAGCTCTTTCAAGCAGCGCCTTCGCACAGTGGACAGTCAGCGCCACATCCCCGAAAATCACGAACGCACCGATATAGAGCTCGTCGGAAACACGGCATACGGGCAGCTCGCGTTTCAATCCGGCAATGTCTATTTCATAGCTGTGCATCTCCGCGTCCTCCCGAAATTGTACCGCCGCTCGGAACGCGCGCGCTCAGCCGGAGGCGGCGCCCTCCAAGGGCAGCGATTCAGAACCAGATTCACAGCGCAAACCGACGCCCAAGCAACCGCTTTTCCGTGCTGTGAATTCAGGCTCTTATATTATACCGAAAGCCTCGAAAAAAGCAAGCGCAACTTCCGCGCGCTCCCGCGCGGATTCCGGTGAAAAGGCTCAGGGCCTGCGGTAATCGGCGCAGACCGGAAGCCCGGTCAGAAAGCGCCTGATCATGTCCAGCGCGCAGTTTGCGGCCAGCGTCCGCACCCGCGCCCTGCCGCGTCCGGAGCTGAGCCGGGCCACGAAGCTCCTTTCTCCGGCGGCGAGGGCGACAAACACCGTACCTACAGGGTTGACCCCGTCGCCCTCGGGGCCCGCCAGCCCCGTTGTCGCCACCGCGACCGACGAGCCGAAAAGCGCCTTCACGCCTTCAGCCATGGCCGCCGCCGTCTCCGCGCTGACCGCGCCGTACTTTTCGAGCAGCTCCGCCGGGACGCCGAGCACCTTCGTCTTGCTCTTCGCGGCATAGCACACCGTGCCGCCGGGAAAAATCTTCGACGAGCCGCTCAGATCGGTCACACGCTTGGCGATCAGGCCGCCGGTGCAGCTCTCCGCCGTACTGAGCGTCATGTTTTTTTCGTTCAGAAGCCGGCAGACGACCTGCTCGAGACTGAGCGCATCCACGCCGTAGACGATATCCCCGAGAATCCCGCGTACCTGCGCGATAACGGGTCTCATCATCTCCTCGGCTTCCGCCAGGGTGCCGGCTTTAGCCGTTACGCGCAGCAGGACCTCACCCTCCTTGGCATAGGGCGCGAGCGTCGGGTTGGTCAGCCCGTTCATCATATCGCGCAGCTTCGCTTCGACCGCGCTCTCGCCGCTGCCGACAATATTCAGGCCGTGGGAGAGGATTACCTCGTCCGAGAGCGCGCGCAGATAGGGCATGGCGCAGGCTTTAAACATCGCGTTGCACTCGCGCGGAGGCCCGGGCAGCATGATGACGTGCACACCTCCGGCAAAGAAAGCGCAGCCGGGCGCGGTGCCCCACTCATTGTGGAAAACCGCGCAGCCGGCGGGCAGATAGGCCTGCTGGAGGTTATTTTCCGTCATACTGCCGACGCCGATGACCTCGCGGAAATAGCGCGTCATTTCCTCGGCCAGCTCCTTATGAAAAACCATCTCGAGGTCGAACGCACCCGCAAGCACCTGCTTTGTCAGGTCATCACAGGTCGGGCCGAGACCGCCGGTGGTGATGATGATGTCCGCCCGCTCCCGCGCGATCTCCACGGCTCCGGCCAGTCTTTCGGGATTATCGCCGACGACCGTATGGTAAAAAACGTTTATGCCGAGCTCAGACAGGTACACCGAGATATCCCGCGCATCCGTATTGGCCGTGCCGCCGAGCAGCAGCTCCGTTCCGACGGAGAGAATTTCCGCGCTCAAAGGTTTTTTCATCATAGCCCTTCCCTTCACTTCAAGATAAGGCGTATCCACACGGCCGGGGCTGCTGTATCGCGGCTTTGAGCTGCCGCGTGAACACACGCTAAATCAGCCGTCGAGCCTGGCCGTGTATTTTGATTGGACCGCCTCCCCGATCAGCGCGGGATAATCGAGCGTGCGCTCAGCCTCCAGAACGTCCTCGAGCCTCGGCCTGGTCCTGGGGTGGCGCGGCGTGAAGACCGTGCAGCAGTCCTCGTAGGGCAGGATGGACGTCTCAAAGGTGCCGATCCTCCGGGCCAGCGCGACGATATCGCTCTTGTCCATGCCGATGAGCGGGCGCAGGACGGGCAGCGAAAGGCCGTCCTCCGTCACGCGAAGGGCCTCCATCGTCTGGCTGGCCACCTGTCCGAGATTTTCACCTGTTACAAGCGCCCCGCAGCCGTGCATTTCGGCGATCTGTTCCGAAATACGCATCATAAAGCGCCGCATGATCAGCGTAAAATACGCCTCGGGGCATTTTGCGCGGATCTCCTCCTGAATACGCGTGAAGGGCACGACCTCGACGGCGAGCCTGCCGCAGTATTTCGTGAGTATCCGCGCGAGCGAGACGACCTTCTCCCTGGCCTGCTCGGAGGTGTACGGAAACGAGAAAAAGTGCACGGGCACAAGATGTATCCCGCGCCGGGCGATCATATAGCTCGAAACGGGGCTGTCGATCCCGCCGGAGAGCAGGGTTACGGCGCTGCCGTTGCAGCCGACGGGCAGGCCGCCCGCACCGGGCAGGGCGCCGGCGTGGATGTAGGCTGCGTTTTCGCGCACCTCGACATGCACGGTCAGGTCCGGCGCGCGGACGTCCACCCTGACCTCGGGATACGCGTCGGCAAGCAAGCCCCCGACATACTGCGACAGCGCAATGCTCGACATGGGAAAGCGCTTGTCCGAGCGCTTTGTTTCGACCTTAAAGCTCCCCGCTTCGGACAGTTCTTCGCCGAGATACCTTTTTGCCGTCTCAAAAATCGCGTCCCCGTCCTTTTCGCAGGCCATCGCCCGCGTCACGCCGACGACGCCGAAAACGCTCTGTACGGCCTCGAACGCACCGTCCATGTCGCAGCCCGCCTCCGGCTCGATATAGACCGTTGACTGGGCGGCATAGACCCGGAAGCCGCCGAAGGGCTTGAGCCTGCGCCGGATATTCGCCAGAAGCTTGTCCTCGAAAAAGCGCCGGTTCTGGCCTTTCAGTATGATTTCCCCCTGCTTGAGGAGTATCATATCGTTCATGATTTTCGTTCCTTTTTATGGATTTACCGAAGCACGGGCTCGCTGCGCGGGCTCGCGGAAGTCGTAGGTGCGGTACTGGATGGCCTCCGCCAGATGGTTCGGGCCGATCAACTCCGCGCCGTCGAGGTCGGCGATCGTCCGCGCCACACGGAGGATACGGTCATAACTGCGCGCGGTCAGGCCCATGCGCTCGAAAGCCGCTTTCATGAGCGCTTCGCAGTCCTCCGAAAGCGCGCAATGCGCGCGCATCTGCTTCTGCTCCATGCGCGCGTTGCAGTCCGGCCCTGCGCCGGAAAAGCGTTTCCGCTGAATCTGCCGCGCGGCGTCCACGCGTTTTTTGATCTCCGCGCTCTTTTCGGCAGGCGCTTTCGCGCGCAGCTCGTCAAACGCCAGCGCCGGAACCTCGACAATAATATCGACGCGGTCGAGCAGCGGGCCGGATATTTTGCCGTGGTATTTTTGCACGGCGCTCTCCGTGCAGCTGCAACGCCCCGAGGGGTGGCCGTACCAGCCGCACTTGCAGGGATTCATTGCGCAAACCAGCATGAAGCCCGCGGGATAGCTGGCGTTTCCCGCCGAGCGGGAGATCGTGACCTTTCCGTCCTCGAGCGGCTGGCGCATAACCTCCAACACGTCCCGGTGGAATTCCGGCAGCTCGTCGAGGAAGAGCACACCGTTGTGCGCGAGCGAGATCTCGCCCGGCTGGAGCTGCGACCCGCCTGCCATCGCCGAGGCGCTGAGGGTATGGTGCGGGCTGCGGAAAGGCCTTTGGACAACGAGCGGCCTTTCCCGGCTCGTCATCCCCGCGACGGAATGGATCTCCGTCGTCTCCAGCGCCTCCGCCCGGCTCATATCCGGCAGGATCGCGGGCAGGCGCTTGGCAAGCATCGATTTCCCCGCGCCCGGCGGGCCGACAAGGAGCAGATTATGCCCGCCGGCCGCGGCGACCTCGAGCGCGCGTTTGACGTTTTCCTGACCCTTGACCTCAGAAAAGTCGGGGATATGCGCCGCCGTTTCGCAGACCTGCGGCGTCTGCGCCGGGCCGAGGGCCTCCTCCTCTGTGAAATGCCGCAGGAGCGCCTGAACGTCCCGGACGGGATAGACCTCGAGGCCCTCGGCAAAGGCCGCCTCGGGCGCGTTGTCGGCCGGGACAAAGAGCTTCTTGATCCCGGTCCGCGCCGCGGCCAGCGCCATCGGAAGCGCACCGCGCACCGGACGCAGCTCTCCCGTCAGCCCCAATTCCCCGAAAAAGGCACAGTCCTCTTCGGGGGCCTTGATCGCCCCGGAACAGCAGAGTACGGACAAAAGCACCGGCAGGTCATAGGTCGTGCCGCCCTTTTTCGTGTCCGCAGGCGCAAGATTGATCGTCAGCCGCGAAACGGGAAACGAAAGCCCCGCGTTTTTGATCGCGGCGCGCACCCTGTCGCGCGCCTCCTTGACCGCCGTGTCCGGCAGGCCGACGATGTCGAAAGCGGGCAGGCCGTTCGACAGGAAGCATTCGACGGAAACCTCATAGCCGCCTATGCCCCTGATGCCGAGAGAGCGAATTTTTGAGATCATATGCCCGTTCCTTCCAGACAAAAAGGCTTGCCTAAAGCGCTTTTATACTGACGCGGTTCTCCTTCACGTTTATACCCGGCCGCGCCTGCCGGACGGACTGTCTCCACCGTACAATTTTGACAATTATTTCGCATAGGGTCAAACGGCCTATTCGTACCGTAAGCTTATCTCGCCACCGGAATACACGCCGTCGTCAAGGCTGATGACGAGCCATTGTCCGTCAGAGGGGTCGAACAGCCCGGAAGCGGGCGGGAGGTAATAAGCAAGCTTGCCGCCGGCACTGTTTTCTATCGACGCTTCGCCGAGAAGCAGGAGAATCTCTTCCCGCGTTTTTCCCTCAAGGCAGCCCCGATTGAGGAGGTCAGAGACGAGGTTGACGCGTTGGGCCGATTTTGTCCATTTCGCCGCGGAGAACGTATGGCTGTATCTGCCGCTGATCCCCCAAGCAGCCAGCGCGAGGAACAGGAGCGCAAAAATCACAAAAAAAGTATAGTTAAAACGCTTTGCCCTTTTTATCGCTTTGTTACGCTCGTCATCCGTCATTTGATCCACCTGCTCAATCCTCCAGGTCAAGGGTGATATGCAGCTCGCGGAGCTGCTCCTCCTCGACCTCGGAGGGCGCGCCCATCATCAGGTCCTGGGCGCTCTTGTTCATCGGGAAGGGGATGATCTCACGGATACTGTCCTCCCCGGCAAGGAGCATGACCATGCGGTCAACGCCAGGTGCAATGCCCGCGTGCGGGGGCGCGCCGTAGCAGAAGGCGTTGTACATAGCCGGGAACCTCGCCTTCACGTCATCCTCGCCGAGGCCGACAAGCTCAAAGGCCTTGACCATGATCTCCGGGTCATGATTACGCACCGCGCCGGAGGAAAGCTCCACGCCGTTGCAGACAAGGTCGTACTGGCAGGCCGTGACGGCAAGCGGGTCGGCCTCGCCGCGTTCAGCTTTCCGGAGAATTTCAAGTCCGCCGTTCGGCATGGAAAAGGGGTTGTGGCAAAATTCCAGCTTCCGGGATTCCTCCCCGAGCTCATACATCGGGAAATCGACGATCCAGCAGAATTCATAGCGCTCGGTATCCATATGTCCCGGAATGGCCGTCCCCAGCAGCTTTCTCAGGACGCCCGCCGTTTTCTGAGCGGCCTTCTTCTCGCCCGCCGTGAGGCCCACAAAGCAGCCCGGTTCAAGGCCGAGGGCTTCGACCAGCGTCTCCTTGCCGTCCGCGACGAATTTCGCGATGCCCCCGACGACCTCGCCCTGTTCGTCGAGCCTGAACCAGTAGGGCTTGCTGCCGGCCTGTACCTCGACGTCTGCACAGAGCTTGTCGATGTGCTTGCGCGTCAGCGTAAAGCCCGGCACGACGACGGCCTTCACGGTATTCCCCGCGAACGGCGCAAAGCCGCAGCCGGAGAGCGGCGCCGTCGCATCCTGAACGGTCAGGTCGATGCGCAGGTCAGGCTTATCCGAGCCGTAGAGCTCCATCGCGTCCAGATAGCGGATACGCCTGAAGGGGGCCTGCGATGCGATATTATACCTGCCGTATTCGGCAAAAATCAGCGGCAGCACGTCCTCGATCACCGCGAAAACGTCCTCCTGGCCGGCAAAGGCCATCTCCAGATCAAGCTGATAGAACTCGCCGGGCGAACGGTCGGCCCGGGCGTCCTCGTCACGGAAGCAGGGGGCGATCTGGAAATAGCGGTCAAAGCCGGAGGCCATCAGCAGCTGCTTGAACTGCTGAGGCGCCTGAGGCAGGGCGTAGAACCTGCCCGGGTGGTTGCGCGCCGGAACGAGATAATCCCGCGCGCCCTCGGGCGATGAGGCGGTCAGAATCGGCGTGGTAATCTCCAGAAAATCATGCTCGAGCATGCGCTTGCGAAGCGCCGCGACCACATTGCAGCGCAGGATGATATTGTTTCTGACCTCGGGATTCCGGAGGTCGAGGTAACGGTATTTGAGCCGGGCCGTTTCATCGGCTTCGCGGCTGCGGTTGATCTGGAACGGCAGCGCGTTATGGCGGCAGCGTCCGAGCACTTTGATCGCCGAGGGTACGATCTCAATATCGCCGGTCGGCAGCCCGGGGTTCTTGCTCGCGCGCTCACGCACAACGCCCTCCACGCTGACCGTCGATTCGCGCGTAATCTCCCTTACGGCGCCGAGCAGCTCCTCCGTCTCGACGACGACCTGCGTCGTGCCGTAAAAGTCGCGCACCACGGCGAAAGCGAGCGCGGCGCTGACCTCGCGCACGTTCTCCAGCCAGCCCACGATTTTGACTCTCTTCCCTGTATCCGCAATGCGCAGCGCGTTACAGGTGTGCGTCCGGGATTGCAGCATACGTCCTGTTCCTCTCTCAGCTTGTTTCATATTTCCGGGACATCCGCGTTCCAGCCGGAACCTGAATTCACAGCGGGGCATTCAGGTCCTCAGTCCCGGATAACGCTGCTGTTCCCGCGCGTCTCGACCGCGACTCTGATGCGTGAAGCGGCGGCCCCCGCTGTCTCGCTGAACTGCTCGCCGGTCTGCATGTCCCTGAGCTTCACGACGCCTGCGCTGAGCTCGTCGTCCCCGAGGAACACAACGAAGGGGATGCCGGTTCTGTCCGCGTAGCTTATTTTGGCCTTGAGCTTCTTCTCCTCACCGTAAAGCATCGCGCGTACGCCGTTATCGCGCAGCCTGGTCGCGGTCTCCACGGCCTTTGAAAGGTCCGCCGTCATCGGGATAATAAGCGCGTCCGCCGGCGCGGTGATCAGCTCGTCCGAGAACAGGCCCTGCTCTTCGAGCGCGAAGAAAAGGCGCGTCAGCCCGATGGAGATACCCACGCCGGGAAGCTTTTTGTCCGTATAATACTCCGCGAGATCATCATAGCGCCCCCCGGAGCAGACAGAACCGATCTCCGGGCGCCCGGTAAGCGTCGTTTCATAGACCGTGCCGGTGTAATAGTCCAGCCCGCGCGCGATAGTGAGGTCGACCGCGAAGTTTTCCTCCGGCACACCGAATTCCGGCAGGTATCTTATCACGGCCTCGAGCTCAGAAAGCCCGAGGTCGAAGCTCGCGTTCCGCCCGGCATAGACCCTCAGCGCGGCGAGCTTTTCCGCGCTCGTGCCTGAAATGCCGATAAAGGCCATCAGCTTATCCGCTTTTTCCGCAGAAATGCCCTCCTCAACAAGCAGGGCACGGCACTTTTCGGCCCCGAGCTTGTCGAGCTTGTCTATCGTGCGCATCAGGTCTGCGGCCCTGTCCGCAAGGCCAAGCAGGGCGAAGAAGCCGGCCAGCAGCTTGCGGTTGTTGACACGGATGGTGAATTTGGTCAGCCCGAGCGCCGAGAAAGTTTTATAAATGATGGCGGGTATCTCGGCCTCGTTCATGATGCCCAGCGCGCCGTCGCCGATAATGTCGATATCGGCCTGGTAAAACTCGCGGAAGCGCCCGCGCTGCGCGCGTTCGCCCCGGTAGACCTTGCCGATCTGGTAGCGGCGGAAAGGGAAATTGAGCCGCCCGTAGTTGAGCGCGACGTATTTTGCCAGCGGCACGGTCAGGTCAAAACGAAGCGCGAGGTCTGTACCACCCTTGGTGAAGCGGTAAATCTGTTTTTCAGTCTCCCCGCCGCCCTTGGCGAGCAGTACTTCGGAGGCCTCGATCACGGGCGTATCCAGCGGGGCAAAGCCGCAGAGCGCATATGTACGCCTGAGACTCTCCATGATCCGTTCCATCCGCGCCTGTCCATCCGGCAGAAGCTCCATAAAGCCCGAGAGGGTGCGGGGCTTGATTTTCTCCATCTGTAAAATTCCTTTCGGTTTTACTAGGGGTTGTTTGAAAAATCTGCGTGCGTGGCCGACGGGCCATATTTTTTGCTATGCAAGTCGATTTTCCGCAGGAATAATGGGTTTATTTCAAGAAAAATCGGCGCGGCAGAGCGGAAAATAGGGTCGTCCGCCGGGCGCGATCGATTTTTCAAACAATCCCTAACCTTAAGAACAATAACGCCCCCTCCCGCAAAGGGACGAGAGCGTTATGAGAAATAAAAGATCATCCGTTATATTTTGGGGTTGACAATGTCGCGCCAGCCGAAATCGCCGCGTCTCAGGCCCTGGATCAGAACCTCCGCCGTCGCGACATTGGAGGCAACGGGGATACTGTGCTGGTCACAGGCGCGCAGAATATCCATGACCTCCTTGTCGTCGTCCTCCCTGGCGGGGTCGCGGAAAAACAAAACGAGGTCTATCTCATTGTACGCAATGCGGGACTTTATCTGCTGGCTTCCGCCCTGAGAGGCCGTCAGATACAGGCTGACCGGAAGACCCGTCGCCTCGGCCACCATGCGCCCCGTCGTCGCGGTGGCGCAGATGGCGTGTTCGGAGAGGATACCGCAGTAGGCTATGCAGAACTGCACCATAAGCTCTTTTTTATTATCATGCGCCATTACAGCGATGTTCATGGTCTTCATCCTTTCGTGCGAGTGCGGTCTCGCGCGGCGCGACCGACCGCTGACAGCAGTTTATACTTTATTATACAGCAGTTCGGTGAAAAACGCAATAAAAAGCATTTTTATTTCAGCAGAGAGTTTTCGGTCTCAAGTGTGACGGAGCTGTTTTTAAAGCTGAAATAATAGTCGAGCACGTCCCGCGCAATCGTCGCGATCGCGCTGCCGGCACCGCCCTTTTCAATGACCACGGCGACCGCGATCTCCGGGTCGTCATAGGGCGCGTAACAAATAAACACGCCGTTATTGGTGATGCCCTCGCCGAGCTGTGCCGTGCCGGTTTTCGCCGCGACCTTGTAGGGATAGCTGCCAAAGGTCTGATAGGCCGTTCCCTCCGCGGAATTGGCAACGTTATAAAGTCCGAGCTGCACCGCGTCGTAGTACTCCTGAGGCAGGCTGACCGTGTCGGCGACCTCAGCCCTGCGCTCGAAAACGCTCTTCGAGTAGTCGTAGCTGCGGACGGATTTGAGAATAGACGTTCGGTACCGCGTACCGCCGGACGCGAGGGTGGCCGTATAGCTCGCAAGCTGGAGCGGCGTGAACACGCTGTAGGACTGGCCGATCGCCGCGGCCATCGTATCGCCGTTATACCAGGGAAGCTTTTCTGTCTCCTCCTTATATTTCGCGTTTGCCATGACGCCTGTGTTCTCGGGCAGCTCGATCCCCGTCGAAGCGCCGAGCCCAAAGCGCAGCGCGCGGCTTGAAAGCTCGCCTATGGTAAAATACTCGTTGTCCGCGACCGTATAGAAGTAGTAGTTGCAGGAAACCTCGACGGCCCTCGCCGTGTTGACCTCGCCATGGCTGGCAGGATACAGCCAGCAGGTCGGCGCATAGTTTTCATCGGCATATTTGTCGTAAATACCCTTGTCGTAGATCGTCGTGCCGGTCGAAACAATGCCCAGGTCGAGCGCGGTCAGCGCCGACACCGGCTTGAAGGTCGAGCCCGGCGCGTAGCGCCCCTGCAGGGCGCGGTTGAGCAGCGGCGTCGTTTTTTTGTCAGCCTCGAGCGTGCTGTAGTCCGTCAGCAGCGTCGACAGATCAAAGCCCGGCGCGCTGGCTATCGCGAGCGGCTCTCCCGTCTTGACATTGACCGCGACCACGGCCCCGCCCGTTATCAGGTTCTCGCTCTCGTCGTCGGCCCCGCGCTGCGCATTTGCGGCCGCGATAAAGTTATTCAGCGAAATCTCCGTCGCCTCCTGCAGGCCGTTGTCGATGGTCAGGTACAGGTGGTTTCCGGGGGCCGGCTCTTTCGTATACCGCGTACTGACGACCGTGCCGCCGCGCGTCATCGTTACGACCGCCTGGCCGTCCGTTCCGTGCAGATAGTTTTCAAAGGTCCTTTCCACGCCCGCCTTGCCGACCATGGCGTTGAGCGGGTAACCCGCGTCTCGGTACTCCTTAACATCGGCTTCGTCCATCAAAGCGATATACCCCAGCAGATGGGCGGCGTATTCGGTGTTGTATTCGCGGACATAGGACTGCTGCACGATAAAGCCGGGCACATTGTTTTCCATCAGCTTCGTGATCAGGTCGATACTCACGTCCACGGCGAAAATATAATCCGAGGTGCCGATGACATAGCGGATCTTGATCTCATAGCGCACGCCGGCGACAGTCCGCGTCTGCTCCGAGGTGTAGTTGTTGTCGATGTCAAACGCGTCCCTGAAAAAGGCCATCAGCTCGACCGCGGTGGTCGAGGCCGGCAGCTTGTTGGCCTCGAGATAGGCCGCAAGCCGGGTCTTTTGCATGTCGGTCATATTGGGGACGTACTCAAAGGGCGCCTCTTTCGTGATGGGCAGCGTGTCCGTGTAGGTATCGCCCGAGTCCTCCACCGCCTGTGTCAGCTCGAGAATGACGGCGTTTGGGTCGTCCTGCTCGAACAGCTCGTCCGTATTGAAAATCAGGTTGTTGCAGACCCTGTTCGAGACAAGGACGCGCCCATAACGGTCGAGGATATTGCCGCGGGCGGCTACGACCGTGGTCGTCGTGACGATGCTGCTCTGCGACTGGGCGTAATAATCCGCGCCCTCAACGATCTGGAGTCTGTAGAGAGATACCAGAAATACGGCTGTAAGCGACAGCAGCAGTATGCTCGTGACGGCAAGGCGCCAAGGTTTTATAAAGCGTTCCATAATTTTTCCTTTCGCAAGGGCTCAGAACAGTATTCACTGACTCAGATCCACGCCGGACAGGCTGCGGCAGGGATAGTAGATGGCGAAGGTGAAGGGCAGAGACCAGAGGGTCTGGAGCCCGGCGACGGTCAGCACGGGCAGGAGCGCGGTGTCCGCCGCCGCGATAAAGCGGAGCATCTGGCAGGCCGCCGTCAGGCCGAGCGCCGCGAGGCTGACGAAAAAGAAGGAGAAAAAACGCCGGTTCACAAAGAATGCGGCGAGCGCGCCGGACAAAAAGCCGATCAGCGGGAAAACAGCCGTCAGCAGGACGGGCACATCGTTAAAATGCATATCGCTGAAAAGCCCGAGCAGCAGGCCGAACACGCCGCCCCAGACGCCGCCCTCGAAAAAGCCGACTGCAACGACGGCGACCGGCGCGATAAAGGCGCGAACCCCCAGCACCGTGACACGGGAGAGGATCACGCTCTGGACGAAAAGCACCGCCAGCATAACGCCGAAATAAACGAGCGCCCTACGTACCTTTTCGATGTCGATAATGTCAAGCAGCATCACACGCCTCCGCGCGCGGACAAGCTTCGGCTAGTCCACAACGTTGAAATCCTTGATGATAAAAACCTGAGAGAGGGTCCCGAGCGCACAGGAAGGCGTGACCGTGGCATATGCCAGCTGCCCGCCGGCCTCGGTCCTGACCGTGCTGACCGTTCCGATCTCGAGACCCCTGGGAAAGGCTCCGCCCTTTCCTGAACTGATCAGGACGTCGCCCGCGAAAACCTGCGTCTCCTCGGTGAGATAGCTGAGCTTCGTCTCACCCTCCCGCATGAGCGCGAAATCGCCGACGACCATCGCGGCGTTTCCGCCCTCGCCGACAAGCGCGCCGATGCGCATATCCGTATCGATCACGGAGCGGATCGTCGCCCAGCCGTCTCCGGTCTCGATGATCTGGCCGACAAAGTTGTACTTGCTGTCGATCACGCAGTCGCCGACCGCGATGCCGCTCTCCCCGCCCTTGTCTATCGTGTAGCTGACGCTCCAGTTCGACGACGGACGGTCAACGATCTTCGCGTCCTCGAATACGAAGTCCGTATGCCTGTCGCTCAGGCTGAGCAGCTCACGGAAGCGCGCGTTTTCACGCTCCGCCTCCTCCGCCTCGCGCAGCTTTCTCTGCGCCTCGGCAAGCTGAGTCTCGAGCTGCGCGTTTTCCGCGACCAGGCTGTCATACCGGAACATGTAGCCGTAAATATTTTCAAGCCAGCCAATCAGCCCGCTCGCCCCCTGCCTGACAGGCAGGGTCAGCGAAGCCGCGGCGTTCTCGACGATCCCGGCGCCGCCGCTCGAACGGCGGGCAGCAAAGCCGTAGGCCAGCGCGACAACGGCGACAGCTATGCCCAGCCATAGTCCCCTTTTCCGGATAAAATCCCTGAACTTGTTCAAATCAAACTCACGCCCATTTTCTCCAGCATTTGTGAAAGCCTGCACAGGGGAAGTCCCATAATGTTAAAAAAGTCCCCTTCAATGCCTACTACGAAAAGCGCGCCTATGCCCTGCGCGCCGTAAGCGCCCGCCTTGTCCATCGGCTCGCCCGTGGCAATATACGCCAGAATTTCGCGCTCGGTCAGCCGGCGGAAACGCACCAGTGTTTTTTCGTGCTCGGTCCGGGCACAGCCGCCCCGCAGAACCGTTACGCCGGTATAGACCGCGTGCGTCCGTCCCGAAAGCGCCGACAGCATGGCGCGGGCGGCGTTCTCGTCGGCAGGCTTACCCATAACGGCGCCGTCGAGACAGACGACGGTATCCGCCGCGATGATGAGCGCCTCCGTGCCGCAGCACGCCGAGACCTTCTCCGCCTTTGTGCGGGAAAGCGCCCGGACAAGCGCTTCCGGAGACAGCGCGCCATCTGCTTCTTCCTCCCCTTCCGCGGGGATCACCAAAAAATTCTTAAGTCCCAGCATCGTCAGAAGCGCACGCCTTCTCGGCGAGGCCGACGCAAGTATGATATCCATTTCCTATCCTCGGTTTCTATTCCACGCCGCGGTAATAGAGGCCTCTTGTCAGTCCGTTCGGCACATAGCCGGTCCCGCCCCTGTAGCTGTCCGCCACGCGTATACATTCCTCCGGCCCCTCGTTTGTAAACAGGAGCCTGATGCCCCAGAGCCCGCAACGCGCCAAATCCTTTTTCCTGTCCGCCAGGAACAGCCTGTGGGCGTTGAGGATCACATTGCGGCAGCCGGCCTCCCGGACGACGGGAAAAAGCCGCCCTGTTCTGTCCGAAAGCGAAACCGGGTTCCGGCAGCCGCACCTGCCCGCGCTGTTTTTGATGATACACTGGTCGCTCACCATCAGCGGCAGGCGGCCGTAAGCGATGATCTCGGTGTTCAGAGGCTTTTTCATATCCCTGATCTGGCTGAGCCGCAGCTCAAAGGAGGCAGTCGCCGAAAGGAAGCCCGCGGCGCTCAGCACCTGCAAGGCCTCGGAATTATAGATGTTCAGGCCGAAATCCCCTCTGACGTTCAGCCGGGCGAGCCTTGCGTATTTGATATGTCCCAT
The DNA here is from genome assembly GCA_031264545.1 of Oscillospiraceae bacterium. Classification (GTDB taxonomy): domain Bacteria; phylum Bacillota; class Clostridia; order Oscillospirales; family Oscillospiraceae; genus UBA2658. Next base: position 21,170 of record JAISDV010000144.1, read on the forward strand.
GTTGCCCAGAAGCGCCTCGTCCACGCCCATATCCTTAGCCCTGCGGAGCTGCCGCAGCAGCTCCGGCGCCTCCGTGTCGGTCACCACGCGCGGCAGGACTGCGACGAGAAGCGCGCCTCTTTCGACGAAGGGCAGCACGGCCCGGTGGTTTTCCACGAGCATCGCCAAAGGGACATAGAGACAATCCGGCTCGGCGGCGGCGAGCTTTTCCGTGAGCTGATCGGCCGAGCCGATTTGGAAAATCAACTTCGGCCCGCCGAGCGCCTTAACATCCTGCGGCGCGCGCGGCAGCGCTCCGGTCTTTCCCGCCGGAGCCGTTTTCCGCGCGTTCGTGAGATCCTCCAGAAGAATCCGGCGCAGCTCATTCATGCTCGAAACAGGCAGAAACAAGCCCTCGTCCAACACAGTCTCCACCTCTGAGCAGAGGTAGGGCGTGCCGCCGGTCTTATAAAACTGGTCGTGAACCGCCTGCCTTGTGAGAACCTGGCTTGCCGCTCTCTGCGGCACAGGGCCGTCCCTGACGACTTTATGACCGTCGCCGTCCTCAACGGCGAATTTTGCGGGCCTGTCCGCCCGGATCAGCGCGAAAAATTTGACGGGCACGCGGCGAAGCTCCGCTCCGCCGTAAGCCCTGCGCGCCGCCGCATAGAGCTTGTTTGCGTCCCTGTCCGGCTCGCCGCGGACGCCGAACATCCCGGCGTCCTTATTCCCGGTCAGATACCCGTCGGTAAAACCCTGGCGCGAAAAGGCAAGCTCGAGCTGCTCCATTTCGGCTTCCGTCGGCTCCAGCCCCTCGCGTATCGCCCGGGAATAGATTCCCGTGACGATGGCGGAATATTCCGGGCGCTTCATGCGCCCCTCGATCTTGACACAGGCGACGCCCGCTTTTTCCAGCGCGCCGAGACAGGACACCAGACAGCTGTCCTTCAGGCTCAGCGGGTGGTCGTCCGCCCGTCCGCCGAGACTGTAGTCCAGGCGGCAGGGCTGAGCGCAGGCGCCGCGGCTGCCGCTGCGCCTGCCGATGAACGCGCTCATGTAGCACTGCCCGGAATGGCAGAAGCACAGAGCGCCGTGGACAAACACCTCGATCCCGATGGGTGAACGCGCCGCGATGAACGCGATCTGCTCAAGGCTCAGCTCCCTCGCGAGCACCGCCCTCGTCAGCCCCATTTCCGCCGCGGCCTCAACCCCGGCGAGGTTGTGGATGCTCATCTGCGTGCTGGCGTGCAGCGGCAGCTCCGGCAGGACGCCGCGCAGCGTCCTGGCAAGGCCCAGATCCTGAACCAGCACCGCATCCGCGCCAATTTCGGACGCGCGCGCGGCAAGCCTCACGGCCTCCGCCAATTCCCTGTCGCCCACAAGGGTGTTGAGCGTCACATAGACCTTGCAGCCCCGGACACGGCAATAGCGGACGGCGGTCTCGAACTCCGCGTCCGTGAAATTCTTCGCGCTCCGGCGCGCATTATGGACGCCGAGGCCCATATAAACTGCATCTGCCCCGCTCTGGACGGCGGCAACGACCGCCTCCGGCGAACCGGCAGGTGATAAAAGCTCCAACATAGAACTATGCCTTTCGGATCAAGCCTCTACAAAAGCGTGACCGGCTCCGGCGGCTCGGCCGGCTTTTTTTTCCCGGCTTTATTTTTCTTCTGAAGCGCCTTGAGGTAACGATCGGCCATATCGAGGGCGGCCATCGTCGCGCAGTCGAGCGCGGATGCGCCCGAATCGCGCTTGATCTCAAGGATCTTGACGGTCACAAAATTTGCAAGCTCACGGACATACTCGGGATCTTCATCCGTCTTAAGCTGATACTCGCGGCCGGCGATATCGACAGATATATCCTTCATCATTTCGGCATCCACCTCTTCCGTATTTCTCGCAGCGCACCGCACGGAGCGTCCTATACTCGTCCCCTTGCCGGGCCGTCATTTTATCAGGCGTCATGACTGTGCCACAGTTATTATACCACAGGCGCAGAGTGCCGTCGTGGTATATGTATTTCAATCATGTTATAATGTCCGCCTGCGGACATTATAACATAAATCGCTGTATTGCTACAAGTTAAAAATAATGTTATAATATATTTCCATGACCGCGCCGCACGGAGGGACATATGGAGAACAGAAATTTCAAGCTTTCCGGGGAACCGAGCCTCGCCATCCCCGTGTCGGACGCGGACAGACTCTTGCGCGCGGGAGACGGCACGGCCGCCCTGCTCTACCTCTACGCCCTGCGCAGCGGCGAAAGCCTTGCTCCCGAAAAAGCGGCGGCTGCCCTCAGCCGCACGGAGAAGGAAATCACGAAGGCCGCCGCCGTCCTCTGCGGACTCGGCCTTTTTTCCTCCGGCGGGAAAAGCCGCGAGCTGCCCCTCCCCGCGGACGAGCTGCCCGAATACACGGCGGAGGACCTTGCCCGCCGCACTGGGGAAAACGGCGAATTCCGCGCGGTCGTCGAGGAGACCCAGCGCATGCTTGGCCGTATGCTCACCGGGGCGGACTTAAAGCTCCTTTTCGGGATCTACGACTATCTCCGCCTTCCCGCGGAAGTGATTTTCCTGCTGATCAACCACTGCGTCGAGGAAACGCGCGAACGCCTCGGTCCGGGAAAGACTCCCTCGATGCGCAGCATCGAAAAGGACGCCTATATCTGGTACAACCATGAGCTGCTGACGCTCGAGCGCGCGGAGGAATATCTCCTGCTGAAAAGGGCGCGCGCCGGCACGATGCGCGACGTCAAGCGCCTGCTCCAGATCGGCGGCCGGAATTTCAGCGCGACCGAGCACAAATACGCCGAGAGCTGGCTCGATATGGGCTTTGACCTCGAGGCCATCGCCCTGGCCTACGACAAGACCATCGTTAAGACCGGCTCCCTCGCCTGGAAATACATGAACTCCATCCTCGCAAGCTGGCACGCAAAGGGCCTGCATACGGCGGAAGAAATCTCCATGGGCGACAGCCGGCACGGACAAGCCCGCCCGCCCGCCGGCAGGACGGCGGCACGGCAGGGTTCCGAGCCCGAATCCGAGCGCATGCGGAAAATCTGGGATAAGGTCAAAAACGGCTGATGATGAGGTGCGGCAATGTCTTATGACGGAAAGATCCTGGCCAGGGCCAGGGATATGATCGCCGGCCGGAGGCGCGCAAACGCGGAGACGCTCGCCCGCCGCAGGGCCGAGGTGCTCGCCCGTTCGCCCGCCGTCATGGCGGCTGAGGCGGAGATCACGGGGCTGATCAGCGCCGTCGCCTCCGGCGCGCTGAAAAAGGGCTTCGACGCGGGCACCGCCGTCTCCGGTGTGCGGGCGGACTGCGAGGCGCTCCTCAGGCGGCGCGCGGAGTTGCTCGAGCGCGCGGGCTTTCCCGCGGACTATCTGGATGAAAAATACGACTGCGCGCTCTGCCGTGACACGGGCTATGTCCTCGGCAAGCCCTGCGGCTGCCTCAACGCCGTTTACAAGGCCGAGACCGTCCGGGAGCTGAGCAGCATGCTCAGCATAGGCGACCAGAGCTTCGAGCGCTTCGACCTCAGCCTTTACGATGATACCTATGACCGGGAGCACAATGACAGCCCCCGGGCGCTCGCGGAGGCGGCTTTCACCATCTGCCGGGAATACGCCGCGAATTTCGGAAAAAAGTCGGCCAATCTCCTCTTCCGCGGCGGCACGGGGCTGGGCAAAACTTTCCTCTCGGCCTCGATTGCGCGGGTCGTCTCCGAAAAGGGCTTTTCCGTTGTTTATGACACCGCCGTCTCGGTCGTCGGCGCCTTCGAGCTGCAGAAATTCGACCGCGGCGGCGCCGACGCCGAAGAGGTCGCCTCCCGCGTACGGCGTTATATGGACTGCGAGCTTCTGCTCCTGGACGATCTCGGCACGGAAATGATCACGGGCTTTGCCCAGAGCGCCCTGTATTCTTTGGTCAACGGCCGCCTGCTCTCCGGCGGGAAAACGGTCATCACGACAAATCTCGGGGGTGAGGAGCTGCGCCGGCGCTACACGCCGCCGCTCGTCTCCCGACTCGAGGGCGAATATATCGCGCTGAGCTTTGCCGGGCGGGATATCCGCACGGTCAAACGCGAGCGCGGGCTGCGCTGAATTAAGCGCCTGTATCCATGTCCTGAAATCGGCGGCGCTGAGCCGCGCGGCGGGCAAAGCGCACGCCCGGAGTCCGCAAAAATACGTCGTGAGACTTTGTGCGCACGTGCCAGAATTGTATACTGCGGCGCGGGACGCGCCGCTTGCCGGTTTTTTACCGCTTGCCGCAGGCAGGCAAAGTCTGTTTGCGTGTCCTGCGGGATCACACTGAGATTTCCAGCTCCCGGAGCTTCATGCTGTCCTTATAAATCTTGATGACGTACAGCTCACCCGCGGCAAGCGGCCCGAAGGCAAACTCCCCGTCCTCGTCCGTGACGACCGAGGCTGCGAGTTTGCCGGTTTCCTGCCCCCGCGTCTCGAAGAGCAGCACCAAAGCGCCCTCCGTGTTTCCCTGCCCATCCGTTACCTTTCCGCAGATACCGCAGCTTTCATCCGCCTGCGGCGTGACGACCGTGTGTATTTTTTCACCCTTGGCGGGCCGGAAATAAAACTTCGCGAAAGCGCTCACTGGCATCAGCCTCCGATGATCTAAAGTTACTACATCATACGGGACACGACCCGCTATTGTGCTTGACAAGCTCCGGTTTATTTAATAGAATCAGAAAACAGCGCGGAGCGTTCCGCGTATTTTCCCCGTACGGCGCTTTTATGAGGGAGAACGACTCGAAAGGGATGAATATCAGCATGGCAGCGGATAAGAAGGTCGAACAGATAACCGATATGGAGGCCGATTTCACGAAGTGGTACACCGATGTGTGCACAAAGGCCGAGCTTATCGCGTATTCCAGCGTCAAGGGCCTGCTTATCCTCAGGCCGTACGGCTACGCGATCTGGGAGAATATCCAGGCGGAGCTCGACCGGCGCTTCAAGGAAACCGGGCACCAGAACGTCTGCATGCCGCTCCTCATTCCCGAATCCCTGCTCCAGAAGGAGAAGGATCATGTCGCCGGCTTCGCGCCCGAGTGCGCCTGGGTCACGCTCGGCGGCTCCGAGACGCTGGAGGAAAGGCTCTGTATCCGTCCGACCTCGGAAACGCTGTTCTGCGACCACTGGCACAATATCCTTCATTCCTGGCGCGAGCTTCCCCTCTTATACAACCAGTGGTGCAGCGTGCTGCGCTGGGAAAAGACGACCCGCCCCTTCCTGCGCCACCGCGAATTCCTCTGGCAGGAGGGCCATACCCTCCACGCCACCGCCGAGGAGGCCATCCGGGAAACCGAGCGGCAGCTTGAAACCTACGCCGACCTCTGTGAGAACGTGCTGGCCATGCCCGTGCTGCGCGGCTATAAGACCGACAAGGAAAAGTTTGCCGGGGCCGTGCGCACCTACACCATCGAGTGCATGATGCACGACCGCAAGGCACTCCAGAGCGGAACCAGCCACTATTTCGGCACCGGCTTTGCCGAGGCCTTCGATATCACCTTCGCTGACAAGGAAAACAAGCCCGCTTATCCGCACCAGACCTCCTGGGGGCTTTCCACGCGCGTCATCGGCGGCGTCATCATGACCCACGGTGACAGCAGCGGCCTTGTCCTGCCGCCGAAAATCGCGCCGATCCAGGTCGTCGTGCTGCCTGTCGCCCAGCATAAGCCCGGCGTCGCTGAAAAAGCCGGGGAGCTGGTTTCAAGACTCCGGGCCGCGGGACTGCGCGTAAAGGGCGATTTTTCGGACAACTCCCCCGGCTGGAAGTTTGCCGAATATGAGATGAAGGGCGTTCCCCTGCGCATCGAGATCGGCCCCAGAGACATCGCGGCCGGCCACTGTGTCTGCGTCCGGCGCGACAGCGGCGAAAAACAGACCGTTTCCCTCGACGCGATCGAGACCCGGGCGACCGAGCTGCTTCAGGCGGTTCACCGCGGCCTTTACGCCAGAGCCAAAAGTAACCTCGACGCGCACAGCTATACGGCGCGCACGGTCGAGGAGGTCAAAGATATCGTCAATAACGGCGGCGGCTTTATCAAAACCATGTGGTGCGGCGAGCCCGGCTGCGAGCTTACCATGAAGGAAAAAGCGGGCGTCACAAGCCGCTGTATCCCCTTCGATCAGGCGCGGACTGGCGAGGCCTGCCCCGTCTGCGGTAAGCCCGCGGAAACCGCGGTCGTCTGGGGCGCCGCTTACTGATAAGCCTTTTCAGGGCGCATAAAACGCGCTTTTCCCCGCTGTGCGGCTGCCCATTATTGCATAATTTCAGGAGCCGCGGCAAATGAAACATTGCCGCGGCTCCCGTTTTTCCCTTCGCGGCGGCTTCCCCATATCGTATACAGCCAAACAAGTTGAAAAGCGCGCATTTCGACACGCCCTCCGGCTTCAGCCGGGGGCGTGTCAAGCAAGACGCGGATATACCTCTTGACAAGTGAACGAATGTTTACTATACTATAAGTAAACGATCGTTTACCGAATTGGAGCTTAAGAATGAATAACACGAGAGAACAAATTTTACTTGCCGCGCTTAAGCTGTTCGCAAAAGACGGCTACGAGGCTGTGTCTATGCGGAATATTGCGGGGCGGCTCGGCATTACGCAAGGTGCGCTTTACAAGCACTACACAAATAAGAGGGCTATTTTCGACGCTATTCTTGAACGCATGGAAGAGAAAGATATGGCGCGGGCAAAGGCGTTTAACGTCCCCGAAGGCCGGTTTTCCGAAATGTCCGGGAAATATCGAAACGCTACGCTCGAAGCGGTTAAGCAGTTTACCGTCGCGCAATATATTTACTGGACACAGGATGAATTTGCCTCGGACTTTCGTGAAATGCTGACGCTTGAACAGTATCGCAATTCCGAAATGGCGGCACTTTATCAGCAGTATTTTGCCTATGGCGTAATTGCCTACCTGGAGGATTTGTTCCGCGAAATGACGCAGTTCAATGAATGCGGATTGAAAAATCCCAAATTGCTCGCCCTGCAATTTTTTGCGCCGGTTTATATGATGATGTATATGGACGGTATGGAAAATCAGGAAACGGCTTCAGCTTTAATAGAAAAGCATGTTGACTATTTTATGAATACAATTAAAAACGGGAGGAAAGCACCATGAAATTTGGAAATTACACGGAGTTTGACAAAGGCTTTTATCAGCAAAGCCTTATGGGACCAAGCGCGGTTATGATAATTGAGGAATTAGTCAAGCGTTTGCGGCTGACTGACCATATGCGGATATTGGATTTAGGCTGCGGGACAGGACTTACCTCAATTTTTCTCGCAAAAGAATTCGGGGTGAAGGTATTCGCAACAGATTTATGGCTTACCGCAACGGAAAACTATGCGCGTATTCGGGCGTTCGGCCTGGAGGATAAAATCATTCCCATTCACGCCGACGCGCACGAGCTGCCTTTCGCAGGCAGCTATTTTGACGCGATTATCAGCATTGACGCATACTATTATTTTGGCACGGGCGGGGATTTTCTCGACACACGTATGGCGCCGCTTTTAGCAAAAGACGGCTTTTTAGCAGTCGCTACGCCGGGCCTGCAAAAAGAGTTCGGCAAACATGTGCCGGGGCTTATGAAGCCCTTTTGGGCGGACGAAGTAAACGAAACTTTCCATGATTTGGACTGGTGGAAGACGCTATGGGGGCGTTCTGAAAAAATGCGGATTGAAGATACCTTTTCGCTTGCCTGCCATAAAGCGGCATGGGCAGACTGGCTCGAATGTGATAACCCCTACGCAAAGAGCGATATTGAAATGATGAAAGCGGAGAACGGACAGTATTTTGATACGTTCGCTATGGTCGCAAGATTAAAGTAATACGGAGAACCTATGAATAAAACAGACCGGTTATGATGTCCGATTTGCAAGCATAAACCGCAGGTGAACATTCGGGAAGATACGGCGTTAATCAACTGCCCGTTTTTCTGCCCTAAACGCAAACAGGAAAAATCAGGGGTTGTTTAAGACAGTGGAAACTACTCATTTTGACACGCTCCCGGCTTCAGCCGCGGGGCGTGTCAGGCAGTTAATAAAATCAGGCACTATTCACTCGCAGGAATCAGGGATAAAATCGCACGGACTGACCGTCTTGAAGCGGTGCAGAAGAAGATAAAACAACGGGCTTGTCCAAGGCGCCGGCAAGGGCAACTTTATCGCCGTCGTCAAGCAGGACGCTGACCTGTCTCCTGGCAACGGTGTATTCCCTGCCCCACGGGCCGGGACTTTCCGCAACAAGATACACATAAGGCAAATTTTCGGCATCATAATGAACGGCCGACCGCGGCAAACAAGGCGAATATTCACCGGACTTTTTATGCATAGCCACTATGACGCCGTCGCCTTCCTGAACGCCTTCGTTTGAAAATTCCACAACGACGTCTATGCCGTCAGCCGTGTATATCAGATTCTGGACGATCCCCTGCTGCGGAGTTGAATTTTGCTCATTGGGAAATGTGAGGTCAACGGCATCCCCACGGTAAAACGGAAAATCGCCCGCCAAGCTGTCATTGGAAATATGAACGGTTACCGTATATGCGCCGCCCTCCGACGCGTCAGTTATATGGGCGGCTCCATATTCCTTGAAATCGTAAATAAATTTGTCTGCAAAAGGCAGACCCAATTCGACCACCGGCAAGCCGGTTCGGTAGTTGTTTCTCGCAATCACTGTGAAAACAGCCATACCTACGAGAAACACAGCGCCAACTGTCAGCGTGATTTTTCTTTTCATAAGCCGGCTGCCTCCCCTGCTGAAAGTGATATCCCGTAGGCCATTTGTTCGCGCCCCAGCGCAAAAACGATGACAGCCGGAAACATATATATACATGCTATAGCAAAAATCTGGCCGGGATTGCCGGCGACAAGCCGTGAAAGATATACGGACAAGGGCTCGTCAAAGCTGTTTTTGATAAATACCACCGCCTGATCCACGATGTTCCAGCAATCCGCAAAGGTCAATACCGCCAGAGCGGCCATTGCCGACGTCACACCGGGCAGTGCCATGTGCCGAAAGACCCGCCATTCCGAGGCGCCGTCGAGACGCGCCGCCTCAAATATGCTGCGGTCAAAGCCTTTAAGCTGCTGCCGTATCAAAAAAGTGCCGAAGGGCGCGAAAATCCCGGGCAAAACAATCGCCCACCACGTGTTGTTATAACCCAGCGCTTCAGCCGCTATGTAGTGCGGCACCATTAAAAGCTGAAGCGGCATAAGCATGACCATGATGTATAAAAAGTACAGCGTTTCCTTGCCTTTAAATCGCATCATCTCAAAGGCATAGGCGGCAAGCGGAGAGACGAGAAGCTGACCCAAAAGTATGGGGAGCGCAATAAGCACACTGTTCCAAAAAAGTCTTACGTACAGCGGGTCGTCAATCAAGACGCCTTGATATCCGTCCGCGGTAATCACATCCGGCAGCAGCGCAGGCTCCATATAGTGCTCAGTGCCGTCGGAATGCAGGTAATTGTATGCTGTAACGCGCGGGGTATAGCGGTTTTCGGCTTCTCTTGGGCTCATAAAAGAATTCACAAACATAAACACCACCGGCAAAAAGACCAGCACAGCAAATAACGCTATCACAATAGTGCCGGCTTTTGACTGCTTTTTATATTTCAAGCACATTCCCCCCACACTGATTTTATATGGAAATATCAATATCTCAGACTGCCGGAAAGGCGTCTCTGTTCGGCAAAGAGCAGCGCGACGGGCACGGCAACAGCTATTGAAATCACCGTCGAAGCAACGCTCAGTTTTTGCAGGCCCGCGGAAAAGAACTGATTGTTCATATAATGCTGAAGCATATAGATGGATGTGTGCGGATAATTGCCAAACAGCAAAAATATTTCACGGAAAATCTTGAAAGAATTGATAATCGACATAAGGAATACCATAAACGTGGTGGGCGTGAGATAGACCATAGTCACACTTTTCAGAACCCGCCAGCGGCTTGCGCCATCTACCTCCGCGATTTCATAGTACTCGCGGGGTATGCGCCCGAATCCGGTCATAAACAGCACCATATTAAAGCCTATATTTTTACATAAGAATACTAAGATAATTACAATAAGCGCCAACTCACTCTGGAACCAGTATACAGGCCTTCCACCCATAAAACCGACCAAACGGTTAAGTAAGCCATACTCGTCAAAAATAACGCGCCAGAAGAAAACTGTCGCGCCGGATGGCAGAACAAGCGGCAGCATAAAGAGCGCCATGAACATACGGATTCTTTGGCGCTTATGCAGAGCATTTGCCAATATGAAAGGCAGAATCATATTAAGCGGGATACAAATTACCATAAACACCAGGGTGTTTATGGCCGCCGTCCGGAAGGCCGAGCTCATAAGCACGGAACGAAAATTCTCCGCACCTACGAAAGCCCCGGTCTCCGCGCCTGTCAGCGAATAATAATACGAACTCAAATACGGGACGATATAGAGCGCAAGCATACCCAAAAGGCTTGGCAGCAAAAAGGCCGTCAGCGGGGTATTCTTATGCAGCAGTTTTCTCATATCGAACAGTCCTTAGCGTTAATCAGAGCATCAGCTTTAACAATAGTGCGCACATGCGCGTAAAAAATAGTTTCACAGAGACTATTTTTTATAGCTTGCCTGCGGCAAACTATAAAAACTGCGGCGCGGCGCGTGCCGCGGCATGAAATCCAAGCGCGTGCGCACGCGGTGCGCACATGCGCGTAAGAAATAGTTTCTT
>JAISDV010000015.1 GCA_031264545.1 Oscillospiraceae bacterium
ACGAAGCGGTTCTGCATAAAACGACGCCCCTGCAGACGGACCTTTCCAAGCTGATCGGAAAAATCCTGCCCGACATGGTGCAGGATTTCACAACCGGTTTTACGCCTGTGCTCGGCATAGGACTCTCGCTTCCGGCTGTTGTCGACACAAAAAACAGGCATATCCGGCATCAGGCCTATCCTGCCCTGCAAGCCCGCATGTCCAAGGAGGACCTCACCGAGGACTGCGCCGAGCTGGAGCGGCGGCTCGGCCTGCGCGTCCTTTTGGAAAACGACGTCAACTGCGCCGCTGTTGCGGAATACCGGGCGCGGGGCCTGGAGGCCGGCGAGGATTTCATATATGTGATGCTGGGCGGGGGCCTGGGCGCCGGGCTTATACTGGACGGGAAGCTCCGCCGCGGCACGCATTTTACCTGCGGCGAGATCGGCTTTATGGTCATGGATCCGGCCTTTGCAATCCAGGACAACAAATCCGGGTATATGGAATGGGAAGTATACCGGTACACGCTTGACCGTTTCGGCATCGATCTTTTGGCGGAGACGCCGGCCGCTTTTCCCTATGAGCTGATACGCCACATAGCAACCGGGCTTTCGCTTGTTATCGCGAATCTGGCCAACAGCCTTGACGTATCGACTTTTGTTTTAGGGGGCTTCGTCTATGAGAAAATAGGCTTTTCGCTCCTGAAGCTGCTGAACCAGCGGCTAAAGGAAATGTGCCTTCAGGAGATAAGGGTCTCAGGGCCTCTTTGCAAGGACGCCTGCGCCAAGGGCGCGGCCTCCCTGCTGATCGGCATAGCCTTCGAGAATTTGCTGTCAGACCGTTTTTCTATAGACGAGGGCGGGGAAAAAAGCCCCTTATAAGGCGTCTGGCCAGACGCGCGGGGCGCCGGAACAAGAAAAAGCAAAACCTGAAGCCGCAGCGCGATATGCCGGCTAAGCGGCCGGTTTTCCGCGCTGTGAATTCAGGTTCTTAACGTTTTATGACTTTTTACGGTCTCCGCGCCTTATTCCGCGGTGATTTTTTTCAGCCGCGCATAACGCGGCAGAGCGTGCAGGACCGGGCGCTCAGGCTGGCCCTGGATGAGCGGAAGGGCGTAGTCGATGAAGTCCTGCGTAACATTGCTGCCGTCCTTCGTGATCCACTCGAGCGGAACCTTCTTCTCCACATTCGCGACGCTGGAGAGGGGGATCAGCTTCGTTTTGCAAACGTAGCCGCCCACGCTCCCGCGTTCGAAGGCGACCATCTTTCCGCTCTCTCCGGCGACGGCGGCTTCGACCGCGGTCCTGCCGGCCAGGACGGCCTCGTCGAGATCCGTTTTTGAAGCGAGGTGCGCGCCGCAGCGCTGGAGAAGGCTCAGCTCAATGCCGCGCACCTTCGCGCCGGTTCTGCGCTTGAGCGTCTCGGCGAGATAAACGGCCAGGCCGCCGAGCTGCGCGTGGCCGAAGGCATCCTTTTCCTGCGCGGAGGCGGCGCCGTATTCGGAGATGAATCTGCCCTGCGCGTCGCGGATGCCCTCGGAAACGGCGACCAGCACCTTGCCCTGCCTTTCGTACAGCGCCTTGACGCCGGCGCAGAACCGCTCGCAATCGAAATCCACCTCCGGGAGATAAATGAGATCCGGCCCGGCGCCGCAATAGCTTGCCAGCGCGGCGCTTCCCGCCAGCCACCCGGCGTGGCGGCCCATAATCGCGACGACGGTGATCATGCCGGTGTCGTATACCCGAGCGTCCTTTGAAACCTCCATGCAGGAGGTGGCAATATATTTTGCGGCGCTGCCGAAGCCGGGGCAGTGATCCGTTCCGGCGAGGTCGTTATCTATTGTCTTGGGAACGCCTATAACGCGGCATTCATAGCCCGCGCCCTGCATGAACCGGCTGATTTTTTCGCAGGTATCCATTGAATCGTTGCCGCCGTTGTAGAAGAAATAGCGGACGTCATATTTTCTGAACACCTCGAGCAGGCGCTTATAGTCCGTATCGTCCCTGTCGGGATCGGCGATTTTGTATCTGACCGAGCCGAGCTCGGAAGACGGCGTGTTCTTGAGCAGCTCGAGCTCCTCCGGGTCTTCCTCATCCATAATATAGAGCCTGCCCTCGAGAACGCCCTTGATCCCGTGCGCCGCGCCGTAGACCTTTGTAATACAGCCGGTGTCGAGCGCGGTCCTGATGACACCGTACGTGCTGGCGTTGATGACCGAGGTCGGACCGCCGGACTGACCGATTATGCAGGAACCAACGAATGCTTTTTCCATAAAGTACCTCCGTAATTTGAGCCGGGAAAATATATTTTGTACGAAATATCCCGAACATGTTGATGATAGCACATTTTTGGAGTAAAATACAGACGCAGGGTGAATTTGCCTGAAAATTTTTTGAGGAGTTGAATTTTATGCCGATCGTCACGTCACAGGAGATGTTCAAGAAGGCTTACGAGGGTCACTACGCAATCGGCGCCTTTAACGTCAACAATATGGAGATCATCCAGGGGATAACCGAGGCGGCCGCCGAGGTGCGTTCACCGCTCATTCTCCAGGTTTCCGCGGGCGCGAGAAAATATGCGAAGCACGTCTACCTGATGAAGCTCATTGAGGCCGCGGTCGCGGACACGGACCTGCCTATCTGCGTCCATCTCGACCACGGCGACAGCTTTGATATCTGCAAATCCTGCATAGACGGCGGCTTTACCTCCGTTATGATAGATGGCTCCCACCTCGGCTTTGAGGAAAACATCGCGCGCACCAGGCAGGTCGTCGAATACGCGCATGACAGGGGCGTCGTCGTTGAAGCAGAGCTCGGAAGGCTCGCCGGCGTCGAGGATGAGATCAATGTCAAGGCCGAGGACAGCTCTTACACCCAGCCGGACGAGGTTGAAGAATTTGTCTCCCGCACCGGCTGCGATTCGCTCGCCATCGCGATCGGGACCAGCCACGGCGCCTATAAGTTCAAGCCCGGCACGAAGCCCCAGCTCCGCTTTGATATTCTTGCCGAGGTCGAGAGACGGCTGCCCGGCTTTCCGATCGTCCTGCACGGCGCTTCCTCCGTCATACCCAAGTATGTCCGGATCATCAATGAAAACGGCGGCCAGCTCAGGGACGCTATCGGCGTGCCCGAGGATATGCTGCGCGAGGCGGGCAGAATGGCCGTCTGCAAGATCAACATCGACTCCGACCTCCGTCTTGCCATGACAGCCGGCATTCGTGAAACCATGGCCAAGAGCCCCGACGCTTTTGACCCCAGAAAGTATCTTTCCCCCGCAAGAGATTACATCCGCGCGCTTGTCAAGGACAAGATCGTCAACGTCCTCGGCAGTGACGGAAAGGCTTAGAGCCTGTATTCACAGCACGGCCGGGGCAGCCCGGAAGCATACACGATTCGGGAGGATGGCTAATGAAACCTGATATTAAAGCGCGAATTTACCCCTCCTTGGGTGATGAGGATAAGAAACCCGGCGTTTTGCTGTGCCTGCGCTTGCTCGCGTCCGCTTCGCTCATCTGTGTTTCCCGTTTTGCGGAGCTTCCGGGGCATACGGGACTCTACCTGACCATTGCCGCGGCGCTTATCGCCGGCGCGGACCTTGCGGCAGCGGCCGTCAGGGATATGATGGAAAAGGCTTTCCTGCGGGAAAACCTGCCCGTACTGCTCGCGGCCGCTATTGCGTTTGCTGTCGGCCGGGGAACAGAAGGGGCGCTGGCGCTTTTTTTGCTCCGGCTGTCGTACCCTGTCCGCGATTACGCTCTGTACAGGACCCGGCGCTCCGTCTCTGAGGTAATCGCGCCTGACCGGAGCCTGCTTAAACGCGGCGCGGAGGCCACGGCACACACGGCCGAGGACAAGCTTGTCTTTTTTGAGGGCGTTTTGGTTCCGGCCGACTGCGTGGTCTCAGGCGGCGCAGGCGCGGTGAACGCCGGCTTTATCACGGGTTCGGACGAAAAGGTTCCGCTGAAAAAGGGCGATTTTCTTCCCGCGGGAAGCGTGTGCGCCGAGGGTCAGCTTACGGCGGAGGCCGCCGCTTTGCCGGAGCAGCCGCTCTACAGGCGGCTTGCGGCAATTATCGAGGCCGGTTTCGGCGAGATGACGGAAACGGAAAAAGCCTGCACGTCGGCGGCGGGCCGGCTTGCGCCTGCCGTTCTGCTTGCCGCGCTCGCGCTCATACCGATCCTCCTGCTCACGACCGATATCCGATTCACCGAGGCCCTGCGCAGGGCTGTTACGATCATCGCGGTCGCTTCGCCCGGCACCGCGCTCCTTTCGATCCCGCTGACCTATTATGCCGGGATGGCGGCCACCCGGCGGCTCGGCGTTATTTTCGGACATGCCGGAGCCGTCGACGACGCGGCCCGGATCAAGGCGGCGATTTTCAATAAGCCGGGCACGATCACGGACGGCCGTTTTCTTATCACGGAAATCAGGACAGACAGGATGGACGCGGGAACCTTTCTCAAGGCGGCCGCCTATGCCTGCGCCGGAAGCGGCTACCCCATTTTCAGAGCAATAGTCAGCGCCTATGGCGAGGAAGTGCCGGAGGAATTCACCGGCGATTTTTCCGAGATCTACGGCGAAGGCCTTTCCGTGTCTGTTGACGGAATCCGAATCAGTCTGGGACACAGAACCTATTTCGAGAGGAACGGGACGGAGCTTCCCGGCGGGGATTCCGACGGCATCAGGGTGCATATGTCCGTAAACGGCATTTACGCGGGCTGGCTCGCCCTGAGCGAATCGATACAGGCAGACGCTTCGACAGGCTGTTCCGCGCTCGCGCGCGCCGGCGTTGAACGAATCGCGATGGTCTCCGGAGACAGCCGCCAAGAGGATAAGCTCATTGCCAACGCGCTCGGCATCGAGGAGTACCACGCCGAATGCACGGCGGAAGAAAGGCTGAAGCTGATTGGGGAAATAAAGGGCCGCATGGACCCGCGCGGCAGACTGGCGTTCATTGGCGGCGCAGGCGCCGACGAGCGGCTGCTTCAGGCGGCCGACGTAGGCGTCAGGGTCAACGGGCTGGCCTGCGGACGCGTTTTGCCCTCCGCGGACATCCTGATCATGAAGAACGGCATCGACCGTCTGGCGCCGGTTATTCCGCTGTCCCAAAGGATCAGGCGCTATGTGCTTGGCGGTGTCATTTTCTCCTGCTGTATAAAGCTTTTAATCATCGTACTCGCGGCCCTGGGCTATGCCCCGGTGTGGTTCGGCATTTTGATCGATCACTGCGCAGCGTTTGCCGTGCTTCTCAACTGCACCGGCCTCTATTCGCGCGGCAAGCAACGCAAATAAGGCCCACGGGCCGAAATCTTCCGGGTCCTGAGCAGTATGGTGATCGGAAG
>JAISDV010000081.1 GCA_031264545.1 Oscillospiraceae bacterium
ACGCGGCTGAACATGGTATGGATGTCCGCGACTATATTTACGATATGCCGCGCGTGATGGCGGCGGCCGACCTCGTCGTTTGCCGGAGCGGCGCGTCCACGCTCTCCGAGCTGGCTGTGCTGGGCAAGCCCGCGATACTGGTGCCCTCGCCGAATGTGACGAACAATCACCAGGAAAAAAACGCGCGGGTGCTGGAAAAAGCCGGCGCCGCCGTGCTCGTGCCCGAAAGCAGGATAACGGAGGATAAGCTCCTCGGCGCCGTTTCTCTGCTCCTGAGCCGTCCGGATACGCTAGAGGCGATGAGCGAACAAATGCGGAAAATCGGCGTCGGCGACGCAACGGAACGGATTGCCGACATCATTCTCGATCTTGTCAGGTGACCGCGGAGACACACATCAGGATAGACTGGCCATAAATTGCGGCCGTAGAGCGCGGTTTTCGCTCCGCAGCGCGCTTTTCTGCGGAACGGGGAATTAGCACATTTGACCTTTTCCGCATAGTATGGCGTAAAATCCACTGTGCGGAGGGGCAAACATGAGCGTTTGGAAAATATCGGGCGGAAGAGCGCTTCACGGCGAAATCAAAATACAGGGATCCAAAAACGCGGTCCTTCCCATTATGTCCGCGGCGATCATCAAGGGCTGTGAAACCGAATTGCTCAATTGCCCGCAGCTGAGCGACGTTGAGGCGGCGATGGAGATCCTGAAGCATCTCGGATGCACAGCCGAACGTGAGGGCGATACCGTTTATATCGATTCGAGGGGAATGAACCGGACCGATATTCCGCACGATCTCATGCGGGAAATGCGCTCGTCCGTCATTTTTCTCGGCGCGATTCTGGCCAGGGCGAATGAAGCGGAGCTTTCGTATCCCGGCGGCTGTGAGCTTGGCGTGCGGCCGATTGACCTGCACCTTGAGGCGCTCCGCTGTTTCGGCGCGGAGATCAGCGAACAGGGCGGAAACCTGTTTTGCCGGGGCAGGAGCCTGAGAGGGGCGAGGGTCAACCTCTCCTTTCCGAGTGTCGGGGCGACGGAAAACGCGATGCTCGCGGCCTGCGGAGCGGCAGGCGAGACCGTTATTACAAACGCCGCCAGAGAGCCGGAGATCATTGACCTTCAGGCGTATCTGCGGAAGCTCGGCGTTTCGATTTGGGGTGCGGGGACGCCGACGATCACAATAAGCGGGTTTGTACTTAGAGACAGGGTCGGGCACAGGGTCATGACCGACCGCATCGTCGCGGCCACCGCGCTCTGCTGTGCTGCGTCTGCCGGCGGGCGGATCACGCTCCGGGACGTCGTGCCCGCGTATTTTGAGACGGTCACAGCGGCGCTCGAGCAGATGGGCTGCCGGATAGACAGAAAATCGCATTCCGTAACCCTGGAAGCGGACGGCAGACTTCACGCGCCGCGGCCCATCGCAACGCGGCCCTATCCCGGCTTTCCGACGGACGCCCAGCCCTTGCTGATGGCGGCCGCTCTCAAGGCGGAGGGAACGACCGCTTTTACGGAAAATATTTTTGAGAGCCGCTATCGCCACGCGGTGGAGCTGAACCGGCTCGGCGCGGACATCAGTGTCGTCGGCCGGGTGGCGGTCGTCACGGGCGTGAAGGCGCTTGTCGGTGCGCCGGTCAAGGCGACGGATCTGCGCGGGGGCGCGGCTCTGATTACGGCGGCTCTGGGGGCGCGGGGAACGACGACGGTCTACGACATCGGGCACGTTATCCGCGGCTACGAAGCGTTCGAAAAAATGCTGAATGACCTCGGCGCCGACGTCCATTATGAGGACGAACGTCTCGCGCCGGTCGGCTGAACACAGTCGGCCGGCGGCGTACGGCGCGTTCCCGGGGAAGCGTCCGCGAATATGGGAGGGCAACATGACTACCCGGAAAAAACAAAAGAGGCAGAAGGACGGAAGCCTGAGGGGTTTTGTTTTCAGTTCCGTTTCCTTTGTTGTGATCTGCGCAGCGCTCGTGTTCGGTATGAGTGTGTTCTTTCGCGTGTCGAATATCGAGGTCATCGGCGCTGACCGCTATACAGCGGAGGAAATTGCCGAGGCCTCCGGCATCAGGAACGGAGACAACCTCATGCTTGTCAACCGCGAGGCCGCCGCGCAGAGCGTCTATTCGGAGCTGATTTATATTGGCGAGGTCACCGTCAGGCGCAGGCTTCCGAACACAGTCGTCGTCACAGTGGCGGAAAGCGGCCCCTCGGCGGTCGTCGGAACCGATTCGGGATTCTGGCTGATCGACTATAACTGCCGGCTGCTCGAGCCGGGTAAGACGCAGGATACCGACAGCTACATTAAAATCGCGGGTCTTTCAGCCGTCAGACCCGAGGCGGGCGCGACCCTCGGCGTTGCCGACGGGGACAAGCCCAAGGCGGCGTTTCTCAAGGCTATACTTACAGCGATGAATGCGAAGGGGCTGATGCGCGAGGTCGGTTCGATTGACCTGAGCAACGTCCTCAATGCGGAATTTGAATACCGCTCGGGCAGGCTCAGGGTCCAGCTCGGCAGCAATGATGATCTTGACTATAAATTCGGGCTGCTGCTGTCCGTGATCGAAAAGCTCGATGCGCAGGATACCGGGACGATTGATCTTTCGCAGGAAAAGAAAGCGCAATTCCGCCCCGCCTGATAAAGACAGCGATATCGGCAAAAATTCAGCAAAAAACTTAAAAACTTCCAAAATAATTATTTAGTTCACATAATATTAATGCAAAGAACACTTGACCAACAGGAGTTTTCGTTATAAAATAAGGCGAATACTTAGATATATAGCCTGGACCCCTTTATGCGGTTCGGATTCATTACAATATGGGAGGCTTTTGATATGTCGTTTCAGCTTGAAACCGGTCCCGAAAATGTCGTTACAATAAAGGTGGTTGGTGTTGGCGGAGCGGGAAACAATGTTGTTAACCGAATGGTCAAATCCGGAACAAAGGGCGTGGAATTCATCGCCATCAACACGGACAAGCAGGCCCTGTCCGTTTCCAGCGCAACACAGAAGATACAGATTGGCGAAAAACTGACCCATGGCCAGGGCGCGGGGAGCGACCCCGAGATTGGCAAACGCAGCGCCGAAGAAAGCCGCAACAACATCGCAAAGAGCTTTGAGGATGCCGACATGGTATTCATCACGGCCGGGATGGGCGGCGGGACAGGTACGGGCGCGGCGCCCATCGTCGCTGACATTGCCCGCGAATCCGGAATACTTACGGTCGGCGTTGTCACGAAGCCCTTCAGCTTCGAGGGCAAGCGCAGGATGGATCAGGCGAAGCAGGGCATTTCCGAGCTGCTCGGAAAGGTCGATTCCCTTCTCATTATCCCGAACGACCGTCTCAAATTCGCGACCGACCAGCGCGTCACCTTCGCAAACGCCTTTGAAATCGCGGACGACGTTCTGCATCAGGCCGTGACGAGCATTTCCGACCTTATTAAGAACACCGGTTTCATTAATCTCGACTTCGCCGACGTGACGACGATCATGAAGGACGCGGGCTTCGCGCATATGGGCGTCGGACACGCAGTCGGAAAGGGCAAGGCCGAGGATGCGGCCCGCATGGCGGTTGCGAGCCCCCTCATGGAGACCTCGATCGACGGCGCGCGGGGTGTTCTCATCAACATCACCGGCTCCATGGATATGGGCCTTGAGGATGTTGAAGCCGCGGCTAATCTCGTTCAGGCGGCGGCGCACCCGGAGGCGAACATTATCTTCGGCGCGACCTTCGACGACACAATGGACGATGAGATCCGCGTCACGGTCATCGCTACCGGCTTTGACGACGGTCCCGTGAAAAAGCCGGCGGAAAGCGGAAAAGCGCGTGAATCGGAAAAATCGCAGGGACTTTTCAGTGCGGCTTCCGAAATGGCGGGCGCGAAGACCCCGCCAGAGACGCAGAAGGAAGAGGATCCTTTCGACAGCATTTTCAAGATTTTCAATTCAAAATAAGTTATGCTTTTACCGCATAGCTCCCTCCGCCCGGGGTGGCGGGGGGAGCTTATGCATATGAGGTCCTGCCGGCGTTCCGCTGCGAAAGGAGGACTGGCTTGAAAAGAGGAAGGGAGAAGGGGCGCTTCTTTGTTTATGTCAGGGAGCTTGCCGCGATTTATTACGACAGTCATGTCTCGCGTTCGGCGGCGGAGCTGTCTTATTTTCTTACGCTCTCCGTTTTTCCGGCGCTGATTTGCCTGCACGCCATGCTGGTCAGGTTCCTGCCCGGGATCTCGCTGACGCTGGACGAGCTCGAAGGGTTTATCCCCGCTGAAACGCTCGGCATTATCGCGGGCTATCTGGAATATGTTGCCGCGCATAACGACCGGACGCTGGTGACGGCGGGCGTGGTCGGTATGGCCACAACGGCGGCGGCCGCCTTTCGCTCGCTCCACAGCATTATGGGAGATATTCAGGGCGGCTCACGCTTTAAGGGCGTGTTCACCTTTGTGTTCAGCTTTGCTTTTTCGCTCCTGTTCATGTCTGCCATCTATTTTGCGGTGATCGTCATAGCGACGGGCGACTGGCTCATCAGGCTGGTCGGCGCCGCTTTCCCGATCGTTGCGGGGCTGCAGCTGTGGAACTGGCTGAGGTTTCCTCTGATGCTGCTGATATTCATATGGATTATCTACGGGCTTTACCGGCTGACCGCGCCGAAGGACCTGCGCGGCACCTATTTTCCGGGCGCCGCCGCCGCCGCTGGCGTTCTCGTCCTCGTCAGCGTCCTGTTTTCGTGGTTTATCAGTATATCCACAAGGTATCCGCTGATTTACGGCTCGCTGGCGTCGGTCATCATCTTCATGCTCTGGCTGTATATCTGCGGGCAGATCCTTATCATGGGCAACGCGCTCAACGTCGTTCTGCGGCGGCATCGGGCGGCTTCGCGCTAAATAAAACTATTTCATAAAAACTATTTTTATGCGCATGAGCGCACTGCGTGCGCACGCGCTTGGATTTAATGCTGCGGCGCGGGACGCGCCGCATGGCAGTTTTTTATAGTTTGCCCGCGGCAAACTATAAAAAATAGTATTTTTTTGCACCACATCCGAACAGCGTTTTTGAGCCGGACAATTTAATGAGAGCAAGCAAACCCGCATGAACACTACGTTTACGCGGGCTTGCTCTTTTCCTTTTTGCGTTTGACCACGCGCCTAAAATCGGCGCGTGATGCCACAATGGTGTCTGAGCTTCGTAAAGCAATATAAGAAGCGATAAGGAAGTGTAAGCACTTGCGTGATTTACAACTCCGTTGCCAAATCATGCGCCGGCAACTGCGAAAAGAGCGTTTCGC
>JAISDV010000033.1 GCA_031264545.1 Oscillospiraceae bacterium
ACGCTGTCGGCCTCGCACATAACGGGCGGCAGCCCGGTATACAAAGTGCGCCTCATCAGCCAGGACGAAATCGAGCTTTACGGTGAGAGCGGCATCGACTTCGGAGCGAAGTATTATCATTTGTACCGGCAATAAAGATGAATACGCGTCCCGGTCGCTCTTACAGGATGTTGCGCTACAAATAATTTAAAGAAATGGGGAATGGACGAAATGAAAAAGAATATCATCACGGCAATTCTGGCGGGCTGCCTCGTCGCGGTACTCCTCGTGGGTTGCGGCGAGGTTGACAACGGCGTTGTTTCAAGCCCAAGCGCACCTGAAAGCGCAATTGTAACCGAAACGCCGATGGCGGAAACCTCGCCTTCAATGTCCGCTGAGACAACGTCGCCTGCCGAGGTCGTCGGTGAAATCAAGGCGGCGCTGCGCGGTGACGATTACCGATTTGCGCTGGATTACGCGGAAACGGACGCGTTTACCGCGCTGATAAAGAGCGGCGGGCGCTCGCAATACGTCTCCGGCGACGGATTCAGCGCGGACTTGGATGGCGACGGAGAACTGACCATTGTGTACTTCGATATAACCGGGGGCGGGGATATCAATTCGCTCAACGGTACGGAATATTTTATGTGGAGAATGGACATAGCGTACAATGGCGAGCCGGCGGTGGCGCTCAAATGTGGGAAATCGGACGTGTCCGGCGGAAAATATAACGGGCAATATGAGGAATATTGGTACATAACAGGGGACTGGAAGCTCGTGTCGTCTTGGAAAGGAAACGTCGTTGACGGCGGCTTTGAGGGGACTGTGTCGTATTACGGGGCAAATAGCGGTACGTCTACCGAGAGATACGAACGCGGATATGACGGCGTCAATATGAGCCCTGACGACAGAATGCCTTTCCCGGCAGGCGAGGAAGGTCCTGATCTCGGGACCCTCGACGTGTCGTTAGTATTGGGATCTGTGGCATCTGCTGAACCAGCCCTGCCCGACGAAAACGCCCCCGCGAGCATCGCCGCGAGTAGCTATACCGGAAGCTTTAATCTGGCGGGCATGTGGAAAACCGGCAATTCCATAATCACCTTCAGCGAAAACGGCGCGGTGAACGCTCTGTTCTTCGGCTTCGGCGGGGGCGGGCCGGACGGAAGCTGGATCATGTCGTCCAAGGCAGACGAAAACGGATATTACACGCTGTCGGCCTCGCATATAACGGGTGGCAGCCCGGTATACAAGGCGCGCCTCATCAGCCAGGATGAAATCGAACTCTACGGCGAAAGCGGCATCGAATTCGGCGCGGAATATTATCATTTGTACCGGCAATGAGACATGATACGCCGGTAATACCGGAAAGGAGATATGCGGTAACATGAAATTTTGCGGATATCGCGGTTCGCCTGTCGGCAAGTCGGTGCCGTTCTGCGGGCAGCGCGGGGCAAAAATCAAAATCATACGGGAGGGGTCATCATGAAAAAATTATTAGCTGCCATGTTGATTTCGCTGTTGGCGTTGGGGGCGTTTGTTCCGGCGGCGGCAGTTCCTGCGTCCGGCGCGAATCTGATGGATACGATGTCAAAAGCCGAAAAAGATAAACTCAATGGCTTTTTCGACGAAATCATCCGTGTGGCTGATGTGGGCGTGGGTCCTCTATACACGGTTCACAGTTTTATTAGCGACGAAACACTGATCGACTACGCCTTTGCCCGCAATATGGAACCCAACTGGGATACGGCCAAAGGAACCGCTTCTGTGGCTAATATCGAGGAAGATTTGAAACGGTACTTTGGGGTTGAAGAGGTTAACCATAGAGAGGTCGAGTATTACGATGGCAGACAGTATATAACAGGCATCGGCGGTATCGGGTGGTCATTAAATGAATGGAGTACGGTCACGGCGTTCTTTGACAACGGCGGCGGAACATTTGCCGCAACGGTTGAAACGTGGGAATACTTTCTTTTGGACGGGACGACGAAAAAACTCAGTACCGACACGGTTGTTCTCGCGCCTTACGGCGCTGATTCCTGGCAGATACGCGCCGTCAACGGCTGGACTATACCCAAAGCGTTGTTTGCCGGCAGCGCTCCCGCCTTAAGCGTCACTCTGAACGGCGTTCAGGTCGTTACTGACGCGGCGCCCTATATCGACGCTAACGGCCGCACTATGGCGCCGGTGCGCTTCATCAGCGAAGCCCTGGGCGCCGGCGTAGAATGGAACAACGACAGCAGGACCGTGACCGTGCGCGGCAATGGCGCTGTGATCACGCTGGTGATCGGCAGTTCAGCCATCACCGTCAACGGCAGAACGACCGCTATGGATACCGCCGCCGTCATCACCGGCGGGCGCACCTTCGTGCCGGTACGCTTCATTGCCGAGGCGCTGGGCTTGAGCGCGGCTTGGGACGGCGAGACTAACAGCGTGTATATCGACGGCGCGCCCATCGCCCCCGCTCCCGCTTCCACTTCGGGCCTTCCGGCTTCGCTGACGGCGGGGAGCGCTGTCACCTGGGGGAGCTACGCGGGACAGCCGCTGGAGTGGCTGGTGCTGGAAACGCAAGACGGAAAGGCCCTGCTCATCACTCAAGACATCATTGACCTGAGGGCTTATAACGAAAGGGCTTATAACGAAGAAGACAGGGACATAACCTGGGAAAACTGCACCCTGCGGCAGTGGCTGAACAACGACTTTTATAACACCTTTACGGATGCGCAAAAGAGAGCCATCACTGAGACTGCAGTGCTTAATGAGGACAATTCGAGATACGAAACGCCGGGCGGCAATGACACCAGAGACAAGGTGTTCCTGCTGAGCATTGATGAAGCGGAGCGCTATTTCAGCGACGACAGCGCGCGGACAGCGACAGCGCAACTGAATCTGACGCAAGCGCAGATGGAGGATGCGGCCCGGCGCATGGATGAAAATCCACATTATGGTGATGACGTGACTTACGACGGAGCACTTGCAAACATTACTGGCTGGACCAATGACAATTGGGTGTGGTGGCTCCGGTCGCCCGGCGACGATGCTGATTACGCCGCGGGCGTCGACGACGACGGCGGACCCGTCCTCATTGACTACGAAGGCGAACCCGTCGTCATTGACTACGGCGGGGTTCGTCCCGCTTTATGGGTGAACCTGTAAGCGGAAATCTTTTAATCGCTGGTTGCGCCCGCGGGCGCAACCCAAAAAAATTTTTTTCAAAA
The DNA here is from genome assembly GCA_031264545.1 of Oscillospiraceae bacterium. Taxonomy (GTDB): domain Bacteria; phylum Bacillota; class Clostridia; order Oscillospirales; family Oscillospiraceae; genus UBA2658. The sequence goes on from JAISDV010000033.1 coordinate 3,195, forward strand.
ACCGGGGGACAGGCCGGAATTACACTTTGGAGTAAACGGCTCTCGCCTAGTAGTGAATGGCTCTCGCCTAGTAGTGAATGGTTCGCGCCTAGCAGTGAATGGCTCACGCCTAGTAGTGAATGGTTCGCGCGTAGTAGTGAACGGCTCGCGCCTGGAAGTGAACGGCTCACGACTGGAAGTGAACGGCTCACGACTAGAAGTAAACGGCCTGCGCTTAGTAATGAATGGCTCGCGCTTAGAAGTGAACGGCTCGCGCCTAGAAGCGAAGGGCGCTGGCACCGGCTTATTAGCTAAGTTAACTGAGTATAACAATGTAAAGGAGCGATCAAAATGTCAGATTATGTACCAGGCAAAGACAGGGAATTCCTCGACTGGGCCAACGGACTCTATGATTACGCGGCCGTCCACTATTCGCCCTGGAACGTCCCGCCGCCGCAGACCGCGTTCGGGGCGCTTATGGAGAATTATCAGACCGCGTATAAAGCGGCGGTGAGCCCCGACCACAGTTCCGTTGACATTCTCAGGAAGAACGAGGCGCGCGGCGCGCTCGAAAAAGAGATCCGGGCCTACGTAAAAGAATTTCTGATAAACAATTCGCTGGTGACCGACGACGACAGAAAGGAAATGGGGGTCCCGATACATAAAACGACGCGTACGCCCGTGCCGGTCCCGGCGACGTATCCCGCGCTGAAGATCGACACCGGCGTCCCGCGCAGGCTCCTGATCACCTATCACGACAGCGCGAGCGAAAAGCGGGGCAAGCCAGAGGGCGTACACGGCGCCGAGGTGCGCTGGGCGCAGCTTGATAAGCCCCCCGCGGACGTCGGGGAACTTATCAATTCATCGTTCGACACCAAGCCGCCGCTGATCCTTGATTTTAAGGAACACGAGCGGGGCCAGCGAGTCTTCCTGTGCGCCCGCTGGGAAATCAACCGCGACGGCGAAAAAGGGCCGTTCGGCAATATCGAGGAAGCGTTCATACCGTGATGAACGATAAACCAGTCATGCAGGAAAGGAGATATGCGGCAATATGAAATTTTGCGGATATTGCGGAGCGGAGATGGCGGAGAGCAACGCTTTTTGTATGAAGTGCGGGCATAGAGCCGGGGAAATAGCGGCGCCCCTAACCTCCCAGCCGATAGCATACAAGTTACCCGATCAGAGAGCCAGCCCTTCGCGGGGGGCTGATAAATTGCTCATGGCGTTCGCGGTTATAACGATAGTATATTTTTTGATTCAGTTGATAGTGACTAAAATCACACCGAACTGGTTCTTGGGTGGGGCGCCGGCTATGTATATATATCAATTTGCGTCGATTTTATGGACCGCGGCGTTCCTGTTGCCTGCCATCGCTATAAAAGACGTCTCGCTGAAAGTGATCAGCATAATTATTGTAATCATTCCGGTAGTGTATTGGATTATATCAACAATAGGTGTTGTGCTGGAGCGCTTGTCCTGACCAGCGCTGGAAAACCCCTGCGGAGATATTATAGTATGAACTCCGCGGTAAACACTAATACATGTAAGGAGGAGAAAACAGTATGTTCTGTTCAAAATGCGGCGGCCGGTTGTCCGAAGGGGCGAAATTCTGCGCCAAATGCGGAACTTCCGTCAGCCCAGCGGCAAATCAGAACCGGCCGCCGCAAGGGAAAACGGTATCCGTTGATTTTGCCGCGCTACAAACTAACGGCCAGGGACTGATAAAGCAAATTGTAGGAGAGGATTTTGCGGGCGCTCCCGCGCCCGAATATCAGAAATATCCTCATCCGTATCATCATTTAGGCGGCTGGCTGGCCTTTATCGCCTATGCGCAGCTGGTCATGGTTGTGCTTTTGGCGGTAAGCTTTGTCATCGTCTTCTTTGAGCTGTTCACCTTTCTCAGTTATTTAGGCGGCGTGTTAGGCGCGTGGGTGTTTCTGGTCGCGCTGATCATGCTCGCGGGATTTGCTCTGTGCGCTTTTATAGGTATCAAGTTTTTCCTGATGATAAAAAATAAAAATCCCAGGTTCTTACGGTTTTTCGAGCTCCTGACCATCGTTAGCGTTTCTATCAGCGTAGTCGGTATTGTACTCACGGGATTTCAGAACTATCTGCTGGATTTGACGGAGTCAATAAGAGATATTTTTTCGGTGGTGATTGGTTTCTTCATTTGGACAACGTATTTCCGCAAATCGGTTCGGGTGCGCACGTATTTCGGAAGCGACGAGTACTTAAGGCGCAGTATTTTCTTTAAGAACGCGGTTGCCCCACAGCCTGCCGACACGCAGCCTTATACGACGCGGCAGGCGTATCCGCCTCCCGCGGACCGGGACGCGCGGAACGGTACGGCGGGCGAAGCGCCTGGCCCTGCGCCTGCAGTCAACGCGGAAGCCATGGCTTACTGCGGCACATGCGGAGCGAAGCTCACAGCTGGCGCTCGATTCTGCGGCACGTGCGGAGAGATCGTAGCTATGCCTTCCTATGCGACGGTTGCGGTACCCGCGCCACCCAATGAACCGTCTGAGAGTGCGCAACAGCCAACAGAGCTCGCGCCGAGTCCGCCGCCAACCCCCGCCTCCGGGCCGGAGCTCGCCGCCGGCAATACAGACAGTGGCTTTTTCGGACTGGGGACGGCGGGCGAAGTGTCTGGCCCTGCGCCTGCCGTCAGCGCGGAAGCCATAGCTTACTGCGGCAGATGCGGAGCGAAGCTCAAAGCTGAAGCCCGATTTTGTAGTACATGCGGAGAGATCGTAGCTATGCCTTCCTATGCGACGGTTGCGGTACCCGCGCCGGAAACATCGATGGCGGAGGCAGCCGTCAACGCGGAAGCGGAGGTTTACTGCGGCAAGTGCGGCGCGAAGCTCACACCTGATGCCCGATTCTGCGGCACATGCGGAGAGATCATCGCTATGCCTTCATAGCCAACCTTCGCCCCCGGAAGTACGGATAGCGATTTTTTCAGGCTGGGGGGAGTCTGTCATAGAGGAGAAAGTGTCTGTGTTGAATTTCACTGACGCCTATAAGATTTTCGACGTGAACGGCGCGGTGGACCAGCAGAACATATCGGGCGGCGCGAAAGCGGCCCGCCTGCTCCTGGGCGGCAACGTGAAGTCTATTCAGTCGCTCAAACTTGGACATCAAGGATATGAACGGCGAGACACTGGATATGGCGCTGAAGGAATTTAAGTAAAAGGAGATGACACGCGATGGAACAGCAATTATATGATATGGCTTATCAGTCGCTGTTAGCGATTGCCCTTCTCTCCGCTGCTGTCGCGACGGTTATGGAAATTGCCGGAATTGGAGGGCATCCCGTACTGTCGCCGATCATCGGCTCGGCGAGCGGGATCGGCTTGCTCTTTATTTTCCCGGCCACGATCGTTCCGGCGGCGGTAACGGCAGTCGTCATAACGTTCGTGAGCGCCTTTGCGCTGGGAAAGCTCGACGACATATTGGAGGATAAATACGGCGAAAAGACTGACGCCAAAGTCAAAACGTTGTTGGCCAAGTCCGATAACCGCGAATATCAAAAAATACTGTACAGCCCGGACGCCAAGGAGCGGGTGAAATTTCTGAGCCGCCATATGAGAAACAGGAGTTACTGCTTTTTGGCGGCGGCGGCGGCCGGACTGGTCTATCAGGCGGCGCGGCAAAAAATCGAAAGTTCGTCTCTCCAACAGGATTATCCGGAGGCCAGCCTAGCGCGCAAGGAATCGCCCGGAGAATATGTGCTGTATGTTGATCTCGCCCGCGCGGTGGTGGTATTGATCTTTAAACCGGAGGGCGCCAATACGGACGTTCAAATCGGATTGGGCAAATACGACGACCAGGACCTCGGGCTGAAGGAGAGTATACGGTTGGAGGAGCGGACGGCGGCGGCGCTGGATAAAGTTTACCTGCTGACCGGCGACGTGATCAAAGGGCTCGACCCCAACGCCGCCGTGTCTATAAAATAGCGTGATAAAGGAGAGATACATCATGAAAAGCTCAGTTGCGCGTACCCTGGCGCTGATCGCCGCGCTCACTTTGTTCGCCGCGCTGCTCACGGCCTGCGGCGCTTCGTCGCTGTCAAAACCGAATAACGGCGCCTACAGATCCGAGGACGGATTGCAGACGTGGACCTTTAGCGGCTCGAACAGCATTACGCTGACGGCGGGCGGAATATTTTCCCTGAACGGAACCTACGACGTCAGCGACGATAAACTCACCGTGACGACGACCGGAATGTTCGGCTCGGTATCGGGATACACCATTACCGAGATCACGGCTAAGTCTTTCTTCATCGACGGGGTGAAATTTATTAAACAATAGAAAAATACGGGACAGACAGGAGGATTTATGTATGAAAGCAAAAATGACGGTTCTGTTTATAGGGCTGGTGAGCGTCTGCCTGTTGGCGGCGGCGTGTTCAAACGGCGCCAATGGATCCGCGGG
>JAISDV010000159.1 GCA_031264545.1 Oscillospiraceae bacterium
GGGAAGTTTACGCTTCTCCCGCCGCCTTTGCTTGCATTATGCCCCGCGCCGTCGCTTCAAGAATCACATAGTCTTTTCATCAAAGGGAATCCGGCAGACCATCAAGCTGTCTGCGGCGGGTACTCCGTTCCGCCGGCTTGTCCTGGCAGCGATACCAAGGGCGCTTTCCAATCTTATCCCCGTTATATCAACCCCAAATCCCTTGCCTTGAGCACGGCGTCTATGGAATTGTTCACACCCAGTTTCTGATACGCTATCGCCGTGTGCGTCTTGACCGTGGTGATCTTTAGGCCGGTTTCCGCGACGATCATGGCGTTGGAGCAGCCTTTTCCGAGCAATGCCAGCATGGCGGTCTGCTGCTTTGACAGCTTGACCGGTTTTTGACTGTTGGCAAGATTCGCGGCAACGCCTCTGTGGAGTTTGGCGAAACGGTGCGTTTCCAAAATCAACCCGCTCAAAAACTCCCGGTGCAACGGACCCGCGTAATCGGGCTGCCCTGTTTTCGCGGCAATGCGCTTTAACACCGGCAGAACAGAAGCGCCTTCATCGATCACAAGCCGCGCGTAGCCGTAACTCTGCAGCTTTTTCAGAGCAAGCTCCAGTACGGCCGCAGCCTCTTTTTTATTTCCGCACGCCCAATCCAAGGCGGAAAGCAGCACGGAGGCTTCGCAAAAGTCGCAGACCCTGTTCAGGTTCCGCCCGAATTCCCTGAGCATCGCTACATATCTGCGGGCGTTTTTTTCGTTTCCCAGCGCCATGTACGCCCGTACGGTGGTAAAGTGCTGAAACAGCAAAAACAACTCTATGTGTTCCACGTCCACAACATAGTAGTTGTCAAGCCACGCGCGGGCCGCCGCTTTATCGCCGTCCAGCAGCTTGAGCTTTGCCTTGTATGCCTCCAGGTTGGTCAGGAAAGACTGCGCCGAATGCTGCGTAAATTCCGCAAGCTCGTCCAAAGCGGCGGCGGCCTCTCCGTCCCGTCCCATTTTTAACAGGATGCTGTGCCGCAGAAATTTTGCCGATACGCGAAGCTCAATGCTGTTTTGCCCGGTCATCGACTCGTCTAGGGGTGTGATTTCGTCAAGAGCCGCAGGCAAGTCATTTCGTTCATAATAGATGCCGGACAGCCCAAGGGCGATAACACAGTCGCTCTGGTCGCCGAGCAAGTCCATGAAAGCGGATTTCCGTATCTTAGACACGTTCAAGGGTGTTGACAGCACCTCCGAATAATCAAAGCTGCTTCTGTGTGCATAGGGCAGATTGTGGGTGCAGGACGCGATATACCGGATGATCCCGTCTTTTGAAACCATTTTGACAAGTTTTCCGAGAGCGCCGAAGCGTTTTATCTTATCAAGCATTTCCGAGCGGTGATCCACGCTGTACATCAGCATGGCGAACTCCACAAATTTCGGATTGTACAGCGCGATGCGCGTGATATGCTTATAGGCGGCGTCGGCATGGCGCTCATATTCCTTGTATTGGCTCGTCATATAGTAATACCACGCGCAGCAGACATGCAACGCGGGAAAGTCCTCAAAGGCTTCCTCCGGGAAATCCCTCATAAAATACATCCGCAGGAAATCCACATATCCCGCGATATCCCCGCGATGGTTGTCAAACATAAAAAGATATAAGAACTTATCCGCACCTTTGTAATCGCCGCTGTCCAGCCAAAATCTCAGCGCCATGGAATAATCCTTGTTTTCCATATAATAATTCGCGGCGATTTTGTACAGCGAGGCGGCGTTCTCGCCCGAGCGCCCCAATTTCCCGCGCAAAAAATCCACAAACAGATGATGGTAGCGGTAGGTGTCGTCATGCAAACGGCTGATGAAAGAATTGGAACGGGAAAGCGTTTCCAGTATCTCCTTTGCGTCCGCACGTCCTGTGAGCCGCCGGGCCAGCGCCGGGTCAAATTCGTCAACAACGGCGGTTTTTAAGCAAAAATCACACAGATCGCCGCTCCACGCATTCCAAATGTGTTCTTCAAAGAAATGCGCGAATACCCCGTTGCCTTGCTTTATGCTGAAATCGCCGGACTGCGCGATGGCGTTGACGCCGATGGCCCAGCCGTCGGTGGCGATTTGGGCGGCGTTCGCTTCCTCCGGCGTCAAAAAGAATCCGAGGCTCTTAAAATACGCTTGAATTTCATGCAAGGTAAAACGAAGATGGGCGAAGGTGATGACCTCACGCTCATTTTTGATTAAGCCGGCGAAATCCTCCGGCAGTTCCGCGCGCGACAGGATCAGCGTCACAAAGGACTGCGGCAGGCGTTTGAGCACAAAGGGCAGGGATTTCGCGATCTCACCGTTTGTGACGAGGTGCATATCATCCAGCACCAACGCGCGCTTTATCGCATCGGGCCGCATTTCGGAAATCAAAGATATCGTATGCTCCACCGGGGACGCGGAAAAAGCGGCGTCCTCCAGAATCGCTTTCATATTCTCGTTGCCGGGCTGCGTGGAATACAGACCCGTGGCGACAAGCTTATAAAAAACGGAAAGCGCGTTGTCATAACTGTCCAGCCCGATCCAGACCGGACTGCGTTTGCAGTCGATGAGCCACAGCAGGGCGGACACGGTTTTCCCGCTGCCCGCGGGCGCGGTTATACAGATGAATCCATCCTCAGCCGCCGCGTACAAATCGGCCAACAGTGCGCGGCGGGGCGCGTACACCTCCGGCAACGAAGCAGGCATGAATTTTTCACTCAAAAATGAGAGCGTGTCCGGCATTGCGCATCACCTCATCTATATTTTCAACTTACCTTATCATACGGTACGAAGAAAATCAAGAATTCATGCCAAGTTTTTTCAGAAAAAACCTCATACTTCTCACAGTTCACAGAAAAATTATTTTTTGAAACCTCATACCGGTAGGATTACTTTTTCCAAAAAATCACGTTATTCTATATGCGTATCCATAAAATGCGCAATTTTAGGAGGAGGGAAAAATATGGATTTAGTGAAAGCGGCATTTGACTATTCCGTCCGCGTGGCGGAGTTGGTTAAGCATCTGCGCTCTGACGAAAAGGGTTTCCCGCTTAGCGACGATCTGCTCGAATGCGGGGTAAACGCGGGAATGTTCCTGCGCGATCCGCCCTCACCGGACAAAGACAAGGCGCTTGCCTGCCTCAATAAAGCGGATTATCTGCTTGACATGGCGGCGACGGCGGGATATTTGACTGAGCGGCAGACCGCGAGAATCCGTGAGAATGGACAGGAACTGATTAAAATGATAAATGAATCGGGAGGAATACAAGTTTGAATAAATTCAAACTTATTGAACCCAAGCGTGGCGCTCCCGCGGCGCGAAACCACGCCACATGCTTCATTTTTATGACCATTCATCATAATTTTGCGGCTTGTAGCGCAGCGGAAAGGCATGGTCATAAAAATGAAGCATCACAAAACCATGTCCCGACTGTTGTCGTGGCTGCTCATTTCGGTCATGATGCTGACCATGCTGCCGCTTCAGGCCTTTGCCTTCGACTTGCGGCAGGAAGCCGCCAACGTGAAAGGCGGGATGTACACCGCAGGGGACGGCACGGAATACGCCGTGCTGTACAATGACTACATCACATTGTATGTCAACACGCTTGACGGCGGCTTTGCCGTTCTGCCCGCGACGGAGAGCTTCGACAGTTCAAAACCGCTGTCCCACGCCACATTCCGAATTGACGACGAAGCATATGAGTACGGCGCTTATTACAGTGGCAGGAGCGGCGCCGTCAGCATAGCGCCGCAGGTCAGTGAGGACAATATCCTGGAATCCCACTGGCAGATAGGGGATTTCGTGATCTCGCAGATTTTCGCCATTACAAGCGACACGCTGCACGATAACTCCTATAATTAGACCGTGAATGGTAACAAAAAGTTGAGAAAACCGCAAAAAAGGGGTTGACAAATATGAATTGCCGCGCCATAATCAGACAGACAGACAGACAGACAGACAGACAGACAGACAGACAGACAGACAGACAGACAGACAGACAGACAGACGCTATAACTGCGTCTTTTTGTGTCGTCATAAATATAAATGCAGATCATCCCGTAAGGGCGTTTCTTCGTGTGGAGAGACGCCCTTTTTTGGTTTTCGGAAAGGGGCGTGAAAGGTGGAAATCGTGCGAAAGGGCCTTGAAATCTCCGTGCAAAGCGCGGAGCTGGTGCGGTTTTTGTTGGCTGACGGACAAAATTTCCCGTTGCGCGAACGGCTGCTTGACCGAGGCGCGGCGGTCGGGCTTTGCTGCCGCAAAATGGTTGACGGCAATGACCCGAAAATCCGGCGTGAAGCGATGGACGCGCTTGAGGAGGTGGACTACATTGTGGAGATGGCGATTCACGCCGGATACCTGACGCCGATGCAAGGCAACGCGCTCCGCGATGATTGCGGGGAGTTGTTGTCCGCGCTGAAAAAGCAAGGCGGCGCTTAATGCGAAAATTACATTCTTTTTTATGCGGCTTACAGAGCCGTTCGGTATAAAAGCGGCGAAAAGCCGCGCGGCACACAGCGCCGGAACCGGCACGAATATCTTAAAAAATCGAATGGAGGAACACGAATATGAAAAAGCACAAAACTATGTCCCGCCTGCTGTCGTGGCTGCTTATTTCGGTCATGACGCTGACAATGCTGCCCATTCAGGGCTTTGCCTTCGATGTGCGGCAGGAAGCCGCCAACGTGAAAGGCGGGATGTTTACCACAGCCGACGGCACTGAATACGCCGTGCTGTACAATGACTACATCACACTGTATGTCAACACACTCGACGGCGGCTTTGCCGTTCTGCCCGCTACGGAGAACTTCGACAGCGCAAAACTGCTGTCTCACGCGACATTCCGAATCGACGGCGATACTTATCGCTATGGCACTTATTACAGCGGTATGAGCGGTGCCGTCAGCATCGCGCCGCAGGTCGATGAGGACAATATCCTGGAATCCCATTGGCAGATCGGGGATTTTGTCATTTCGCAGGTTTTCGCTATTACCAGCGACACGGAGCACGACAATTCCTACGCGGTAAAAATCGGCTACGCCGCGCAATACTTTGGCGAAGGCTCGGCGAACATCGCCGGGCGCATTCTGCTCGATACGCAATTCACGCCCGATGAGAGCGTGCCGGTCATGCTGCTGGACGGCGCGGACAATCTGGCGCTGGTTGAATCGGAGGCGGAAATGCGCCCCGTGCCGAGTACCGCCTTGATCAGCAAGGAGTTTATTGAGGAAGCCAACGAGGCGGCCAAACTGGAGGCCGAACTTGAAGCCGACCCGGAGGAAGCCAACGAAGAGACCAAGTTGAATGCCAAACTTGAAGCCAAGTCGGGGGAAGCCGGCCCAGATCCTGTTTATTATACCGATAGTCCGAATAAGGGATATCTTCTGTTTGACGACTCTGCCTTTACGACGCCGAACAGCGTTGTGTTCGCGGAGTTTGGCCGGGCAAACTCCGCCAGGTTTGAATACGCGCCGGATTGGGAGCATAAGCTGTTCGACGGTTCCGGCGCGGACAGCGCGGCGCTGCTCTATTGGGATGAGATAAGCGTAAGCAGCGGGAATCAAGCCGCGTTCGGCACAAACTACGGCTTCTATGATTTGGAGCGGGGTAATCCGCGCTTTGACCCCCTGCCGGAACCGGCCGCCATGTCCCCGATGTCTGCCGGCATTTCGGCGCTTGCCACCGAAGCAGAAACGACGGGGCTGCAAATCTATCCGATCCAATACTTAGACGCATATACCAATGGCCTGCCGACGGAGTGGCTCGATATCAGCGTTTCCGTTCCGGTAACTTCAGATTTCGCGGGAACGGTCGCCTACGGTGATACACTGACGATACAGGCCATTTATAAGCCGGACACGCCGGATGTGATAAGGGAAGCTTTCCCCGCATACCGCGCGACCGCAAAATGGGGCGAGAACGGCCCACAGCTTATCCAGCGGTCTTCGGACATAGTCGATGGGTCTGATCTGCCGGAAACAGATACGCATAATGACTTCACGCTTGAACTGGGCGAATATTACTGGGGCTTGCGCCAGAGTGACGAGGATTTGATTATCACCTTGCAGGCGGCGGACGCCGTCTACTCATTCCCGGGCTACAGCCTGCTCGAAATAAGGCCGGGGGCATTCACCGACTCCGTCGGCGCCAGTGTGTCGGAAGACGCCGCGATCACGCTAACAGGTCAAAACGACAACGACGTGATTTTTATGGGAAACGAGCGATATGAACGCTATGATATACCCCGCGCGTCGTATTATTACCTTGTGAAGCAGGACGCGGCGCTGACGATGGATTGCGAGACGAAGGGGCCGAACCACCGTCCGCGCGCTGAATACCCTATGTTCTATTATACGAATCAAACGGACACGGGGACAACGAACTACACGCCTGACATCAGCGCCGTAATAACCCCCGTCGGCACTGGCCCGATTACTTATTCCTATACGTTCACGGTTCCGTCCGGCGCCGTAAAGAGCCAAATTGAGTTTTTTGTGGAAGACTTGGGGACGGATTCCCCCGTCTGGCCAATCAACGTCATGGTGTTTGACAGCACGGGGAAACGGGATTTTGGGAGTGAATATTCCTTATATAACGCTGTCGGCAGCGACGCCGAAAAAAGTCAGGGAATGCTGTGGGCGGAAGAGCAATCGACGGTCGAGGTCAATACAAACGTGCTGTCCTCTGGTACGCTTAAAGTATACAACGGCGGGACAAAGACATCTGTTTCTACAACTGGCATATCGGGCGGCGAGAGCTTCACCATGCCCAGCGGCCCCGTTGACATTGTGTATGAGATTGGGACACCCTACCGTGTTTTCACAGAAGTCACAAACGGCGGTTCCGCTGTGGTGACGGTGAACCCGGCGCAGCCGCTGCCGAGCGATGAAGTATATATTTATGTCACGAATATCGAGGCCGGTTACAATATAAATGGCGTCACGGCCGACAACAGCATCACGCCGGCGTTGGTTCCAGGAGGCGCGTATAAATTCACTATGCCGTCCAACGCCGACGTTACCGTCACCGTCGAACTGGAAAGCGACGCCGCTATGACGGCGGCTATGCATAACGTCACCGTCAAGCCGATGGCGGGGGAAGGCATGGTCCGCTACGACGCGGCCTTCTGGACGGACAGCGGCGCGACAGGCGCGCGCAGCGTCTACGCGGCGGACGAGTTCGGGCGGCTCGGCAAGATACGCGAAGGCGCGACTGTGTATTACGCCGTATACCCCTATTGCTGGGAGAAGAACACCGGCGCTATTCAGGATATGCAGGACTGGGTGGTTGACGGCTTTACTATCGACGGGAACACGCCCTCCGGATTTGAAGGTATCAACACGGGGAGCGGCGGCCATAATGATATCGGTTATTTCCCATACACATATAGCCCAAGCAGCGCTAACGCCACAGCGGGCAGTTTCACTATGCCCTCGGGCGATGTGGAGATAGAGATCACCGGCTACAAAAAGACGCGGGTAAACACCCTCACGCTGGAAGCTTACGACACTGCCGGCAACCGCCTGTACATCCCGGAAAACCTCATCAGGTCGCAAGCCATTGACCCGGCAGATACCACAGTCGCGGCGGACTGGACAAACGGGGTCAACGTCTCCGCGTTTATGGATGAGTACCTGCGGTTGGAGGCGCCGTACCTGTACGACATCTACACGCTGCAAAGCGCCGAGATACTGGTGGGCGGCAGAAGTGTGATACCGCTGGAGCCTTACAACTACTTGCAAGGGGGCTGGGGTTCTTCCGGCGGTTCGACGCGTTACTATTTTCAGCCCATGTATCAAAACAACGCGGTCATTCGCCTGACCTACGACGCCCACTGGTACAGGCTCAATGTTACGGGTCAGGAGCCGGCCTCTAATGGCGTATGGGCCGCGGGCGCCGTCGAGGTTTACGCGGAATCAAACAATGGAGAGGGCCGCGTGTTTGACATACTGCCCGGCCCCGACGGCAAAGGGGAAATCTTGCTGACGCTGCACTGGCAGCCCTATTTAGAGAATTTCGGCTATATATACGAGCTCGAAGCCGGAACCAGTACGGCAGTGACGCGGGTCAGCATAAGCGATAACTACGCGGTATACCGCGTAACGGTGAGCGGCAACAACGCCTCCGCCACGGTAAAGCAAACCCCCGTAGCGCGAACGATTCCCTTTTCCGGAAGCTATTTTGAATTCAATTCGCCAAATTCCTATAACTTCAAGACCGTAATGCTCAGCGCGGGGAATCTGGCAAGCTCAACTACGCCGGGCGAGTACGGGATGGACATAAACCTGAGAGATTACCTGAGCGGAAGCGGCCATCCCGCGCCCCGCGTTACCAAAATGACGCTGTCGGGCGAAAAGGGCGGCGCGTCTGTCGCGTCCTGGACCGCGACCGCCGCCAATATGTTCACCGATCCCGCGTATCAAAGCGCGTTTTCGTACCCGGAGAAAAATTGGGGTATGGACTTCTCCGATTATCACAACGGGCAGTTGATGGACGTCGATTTGCGCGCCATATTCGGCCTCGCTGACAACTACGCCTTCCCGGAGGGCGACTACACGTTTACGATTGAATGGGCATACGGCGAGAATTGGGAGAAAACCGGGACGTGGGGCCGCACAACCTATCTGAGTCCGAACGCGTATACCTACGGTGAGCTGACGCATATCGGCATTGTCAGGGTGGATAAGCTGTCCAGCAGCGAATTGCAAAGCCACAAAGCGCACGAAAGCAATGGGGGCGCCGGAATGCTGTACAGTTGGGTCGCGGTAAGCGGCGGCTCGGAGGCGCGGATGCTGGAGAAAGCGGCCGTATTCAGCAGCGAACCGCCGCTTCTGACATTCGTATGCGAAAACGGCTTTGACGTGAATGAAGCCGAAGGCTCCAATGGCAAAGACCCCAGCAAGGTACACGACTACAGGGTGGTAGCTTATACGGTGGTGATGAACGGCCACGCCTATTTCAAGCGTGTGGCCGGGTCTTTCGGCTCTTTTTACATCGACGAAAACAAGGACGGCTCGGTGTCGATAAGCAGTTACAGGATGAGCCTCGGCAACAAGAACATCCCATTTTGGCTGCCGGTACAGATAGGCCCGGACCAGGGAATAAAGTTCGGCACGAATACGCTCGAAATTGAGCTGCTTAAAAACCAAACATACGAGATACCGGAGCGTTACCCCATTTACGGCATCGACATAAATGACCGCGAAGAGTGGGAAGCGGCGATGGACGAGATACGGGCGGAAACCGTCGTGATAGAACCCGCTGTCGGCAAGGAGTTCGTTAAAGGCGGTTCTGTCGCAGATGTGGACGTGGGTTTGGAATGGACGGGCAGTTCCGTAACCATAACCATCGGCGAATACGAGATGACCGGTCTGACCGCCAGTACGCGGGAGATATACCTGCTCGATCACGGCTTTGACATCGGCGGCTTGGTCAATGTGCAAATACCGAACACAACACGGCCCATATTCCGCGTGGAGCTTGTATCCCTGCTGACCGACAATACCGCCAAACTGATCCCCGTAGACCAAGTATGGGCGGAAGGCATGGGAACAGTGAGGCTGCCGGATATTCTCGGCGGCGTCGGCGGTCAGGCGGAGGGCGTGATCAACACCTATACGCAGGACTTCGGCTTTGAGGGCGAGGTGAACTTTGTGGTGGTCGAGTTTGGCGGCGCGTTTTACCTCACGCGCTCCATCAACCTGAAGATTCCGGTGCTCGACCGCTTTGAAATCATGTTCGGCGCCGACGGGTTGGCAATCGGCTTGGGGCTCCCGCCCGCCCCAGCGCAGATCATAGAAATCCAGCAGGTAAGCGGCGGCATTGAGAACATTGCCGCCACCCTTGATTACAATCTTGGAAAAGGAGACCTTATCCCGCCGCTGCGGATCAAGGTGGGCGCAAGGTTCAAGCTCATCGAGGTTCTGGGATTTGGCGGCCAAATGTGGGCGGAGATGTTTTCGGGGGGCATTTCCGTGGACGGCGGCATAGAAATCGGCCCGCTTTCGCTCAGCATAATCAAGGAAGTGTCCATGGAGGCGGGTATGCGGGACGGCCCCTTTGTGGAATACGAGGACCAAGGGACTATCGTCAAAGGCAAGCGCAGTCTGCTGTTTTTCATCAACGCCAATATGCATGTGTCGCTGTTTGGTTTTGTAGACGGCGCGGGAGCCTTCGGCATCAATTTTACGATCTCCCCCTTCCTGTGGGAGAAAC
>JAISDV010000173.1 GCA_031264545.1 Oscillospiraceae bacterium
TGCCGTACAGCGTCAGGAAGGTCGTCTTTCCCACGCGCCTGTCCGAGCCCGTGCTCTTGCCGAGCGTTTCGGTCTTTCCGAGCTCGTCGAGCATGTCGTCCCTGATCTGGAATGCCGCGCCGAGCGCGGAGCCGTAGACCAGAGCGGCCTCGCGCTGTGTTTCCGAAGCCCCGCCGACGATCGCGCCCATGAGACAGGCCGCGGCGAGCAGGCTGCCTGTTTTGCGGGACTGAATATCGGTCAGCGCCTCTTCGCCGAGCACACGGCCGTTTCCGGCCATATCCAGCTGCTGCCCGCCGCAGATGCCGTCAACCCCCGCGGCCGCGGCAAGCGCCGCGGCACAGTCGGCGCGCAGCTCCGCCGGAAGATCGGCGCGTAAAATCGTCCCGAAGGCCTCGGCCTGGAGCGCGTCACCCGCGAGCGTCGCCGTAAACTCGCCGAAAACCTTATGGTTCGCCGGCTTTCCGCGCCGCAGCGCGTCATCGTCCATACAGGGCAGGTCGTCGTGGATCAACGAATAGGTATGCAGCATTTCGACCGCGACGGCCGCGGGCAGCGCGTCCTCGGCTTTACCGCCCGCAGCCTCGCAGAAGGCGAGCGTGAGCACCGGGCGGATACGCTTTCCCCCCGCGAGCAGGCTGTAGCGCATGGCCTCGATCAGCCGGTAATGCGGCAGCGTTTCCCCGCCGGAAAGCGCGCTTTCGAGCGCCTGCTCCGCCAGCGCCCTGTAGCTTTCGTAGGAAGCGCTCATACCCCGTCCCCGCCGCCGAAGGGCAGCTCCTCCGGTTCGCCGTTTTCACCCTTCCGAAGCATAACGACCTTCTGCTCGGCTTCATCGAGGAGCTTCGCGCAGGACGCGATCAGCGCCGTGCCCTCCTCAAAAAGCGCGAGGGAATCATTGAGCGGGGCTTCGCCCGTTTCGAGCCGCTTTACGATGGCATCGAGCCTGTCCATGGACTGCTCAAAGCCAAGCTTATTTTTTGCCATAAGGCCAACCTCCCTTTATCTTTCGCGGACGATATTGTCTACCGTACAGCCGAGCGCGCCCCGGTTGAGCGTAAGGCGCAGCTTATTACCGACCGAGACCGCTTCCGCATCGCTGACCGTCCTGCCGTCCGCATCCGTTATAATCGAATAGCCCCGGGCCAGCACCTTCAGCGGGCTGAGCGCGTCCAACGCGGCGGCGAGCCGGATATAACCGTGCTTTTTCGCGGCGGCTAGCCTTTCGAAGCGGGCGGTCAGCAGCGTCTGCGCCCGGTCCAGCTCCAGCCGTTTCTGGTCGATATAGGCCGTCGGATTCCGCATCACCCGTCGCGCGGAAAGGTCGCCGAGCCTTGCGCGTTTCTCTGAGAGCTTCTTGCGCACGGCCTGAAGCAGCCGCGCCTCCGCCGAGGAAAACACCTCGCGCAGCTCGCCCGCATCCGGCACGGCGAGCTCTGCGGCATTGGAGGGCGTCGCAGCCCTGAGATCCGCGGCATAGTCCGCGATCGTCACGTCCGGCTCATGGCCGACAGCGGAAATGACCGGCAGCTCCGACTCAAAAATCGCCCTTGCCACCCGCTCGTCGTTGAAGGCCCAGAGGTCCTCGATCGAGCCGCCGCCGCGCCCGGTGATGATGAGCTCGGCCACTCTGTAACGGTTGGCGTAGCGTATCGCCCCGGCAATCTCCGGCGGCGCCTCTGCGCCCTGTACCCGGACGGGCAGGATGACGAGCTTCGCCATCGGCCAGCGCTTACCGAGCACGCGGATCATGTCCCGGACGGCCGCGCCCGCGGACGAGGTGACCAGCGCGATCGTCTGCGGACAGCGCGGCAGAGGCTTTTTACGGGAGACATCAAAAAGGCCCTCCTTCGAGAGCTTATCCTTGAGCTGCTCGTAGGCCAGATGCAGATCGCCCATGCCCTCCGGCAGAAGCTCCGTGCAATAGAGCTGATAGGCCCCGTCGCGCGGAAAAACGGTGACCCGCCCCACAGCCGTGACCCCTATGCCGTTCTCCGGCCGGAAGCGCAGCCTCGAGGCGCTTCCTTTGAACAGGACGCAACGGAGGGCGCTCTCGCTGTCCTTGAGCGTAAAATAATGGTGACCCGAGGGATAGAGCTTGTAGTTGGAAATCTCACCCCGCACCGCAAGCCCCGCGAGCAGCATATCGCCGTCCATCAGGTTTTTTATATAATGATTCAGTTCCGTTACGGATAAAACCGCGTTCTCCATCTCATGTCTCCGGCACGGGCATATCCGCTTCGGCCGCAGCCTCCCGTGCATCCGTCGGCTCGGCGCAGCGCTCGCCGCGCATGAAAGCGCCCAGTATCCCGTTGATGAAGGCGACGGTTTCCGGCTCTTCATAGCCCTTGGCCAGCTCGACCGCCTCGTTGATGGCGACGCTGTCCGGCACCTCGTCCATGTACAGCAGCTCAAAGAGCGCCGTGCGCAAAATCGCCAGCGCAATGCGGGAAATGCGCGTGAGCTTCCAGCCCTTTGCGTATTTTTCGATAAAGACATCCAGTCCGTCTCTGTGTTCCGCCGTGCCGCGGACAAGCGTTTCAATGTACGCAAGCTGTTTTTTATCCGGATATTCGGAATAAAGCGCGTTTTCCGCGCCGAGCGTAGCAAAGTATTCCCTATCGAAGAAGCGCGTGAGCGCTTCCCCGGCGTCTTCAGGCTGATCGGCGAGACCGAATCCGAGCTGGACGGATATCTCTCTTGCCACCGTTCTGGTCATCGCTGTTTCCTCCGGCGTATAAGGGCTTATTTGAAAAATCGGAAAGCGGAGCTTTCCGATTTTTCTGTTTCTACTGGCGGCTTTTCGGAAAGGATACGCCGCTGACGTGGACGTTGACCGTCGGCGAGAGACCCGTCATCGCCTCGACCGCGCCCGCAACGGCGAGCTGCACCTTCGAGGCCACATCCGCGATCGCGCTGCCGAAGATCACCATCAGCAGCACGTCGATAACGATGCGGTCGTCCTGAAGCGTGACCTTGACGCCTTTGGAAAGGCTCTTCTTGCCTATGAAATCCAGAATATCGCTGCCGACCGTATTAGCGAGTCCGTCGACGCCCTCGACCTCGCTTACCGCAGCGGTCACCATGACGGCGATCACGTCCTCCGAAATGCTGATCTTACCTTTTTCGGTTTCCGTGGTGATATAGTTATCAGGCATGATAAGTTCCTCCTTGCCGTGCAGGCTGACGATTTTCTTTTGAGTATCTTACCACATACGCCCGAAAAAATAAAGAAAAATCATTTTCTAATCGATCTGATCGATCGGCACGCCGTTTTCCGCCGCTGTCTCACTGTCATACTCCCCCGTTTCCGCCGCGGCGCCGGAGGTCCCGGAATTCAAAACGTTCGCAGGCGCCTGCGTCACGGTGTTCTCCGCAGCGGCCGCGGGACTGCGCACCTCGATGATTTTGATCTGGGTCGGCGTAAAGCTCGTCTCGGCAACGATGGCGTCCGTAATCCTCGCGACATCCTCGGCCGCAAGGCCGTCCGCCGGAGAGGGCACCGCCAGCGTCACGCCCTCCGCGCTGATAAAGGCGACACATTCGGCAAAGCTCTTAGCCAGCAGAAGATTTTCGATTTGGGTCTCCATCATGGAATAGCTCGCCATCGCGGCGATCGCGTTCATTGCGCCGTCGATGGTTTCCTGAGAGGCGGTCTCCGAAGCGGCCGCGGTCTTGAGCAGCTCGAGCGCTTCGTCACGGGACTGCTGCCTCGTCAGCCTCGCCTCCGCAAAGTAGCTGGAAACGGCCATGTCAAGCCCCGTTTCCGAGAGGGATTCCTCCTTGGATTTCGCATTCGCAAGCTCCGCGTCGGAAAGCTGCGTTCCCGCGGGCTTATCGTTATTATAGGACCAGTTCAGGTACACCGCGGCGCAAATGCATAAAAGCACCGCGACGATAGTCACGTATTTTTTTGTTCTGTTCATATTGCCTCCTCTACTTCGCTTCCGCTTTGTTCTGTCTTATTTTTCCATGCTGACAACACTGATTTTGTCACTTCCCAGGCCGGTAAAATCCGCGACCGCCTTCGTGATCTTCAGTCTCACCCCGGCGGAATCCGCCCCGGCGCAGACAATGACCGCTCCCCTGTACTCCGGGTTTACATAATATAGCTCAACCACCCTCTCCCTCCCGTTTTCGGAGACGACCAGCGCCCCGTTCTCGCCTTCGACAAGCGCGCGCGAGGCACTTCCCTTGACCGACAGGAGAACCGCCACCTTCCCCGCGCCCGCGATTCTGGACAGCTGGTTTTCAAGGCGCGCCTCCTCTTGGGTAACGGAAAAGACAGGGGGCGCCAATTCGTCTGTGCCGCCGCCGCTTTCCGCGTTCTTACTCCCGCTCGGCCATAAAAGCAGCACAAGCCCGACGGCGAGCACAACCAGCGCATATTTGTTTTTCAGAATTCCGCGGAAGTCGATCTTAGCCTTTGCCCTATCCTTCATAGTCTCTCCAATACTGTCTTTCCCCCGGTACGCCCAGCTCAGCCTCTATGCTGTTTGAGAGCAGGTCTTTTTCTCTCGGCGGAATTTTTGCTGTTATGTAAACCTCATAGGGATACCAGCACCCCGCATCACCCCACTTTGCCAGTACCTCGGCGCTTTGTATTTCCGTGTCCAGGCTCTTCGCTTTGTCCAATATATATGCTTCCAGTCCCTCTTCTATGATACTTCTGCTCAGGCCGTTCTCTTTTTCCGCCGCCTCGCCGAGGATCTCCTCCGCCCGTTTGCGGTACTCCGACATATCGAGGGACAGCCCCGGCAAGCGCTGCCCCAACAGGGGATTGACAGTCGCCAGGACCAGCACGATGCCGCAGACGAGCTTCATCACGCTTTTGACCCTGCCCCGGTGCGTGAGCGCCGAGGCGGCGGCGCAGATCAGCGCAGCGCCGGCGATCGCCCTGATCCATTCCCGCGCGAATTCCGTCACAGCGCCGTCACCGCCTTCATGCTTGAAATCACCGAGAAAAACAACATCACGCCTGCCGAGCCGACGAGCGCCAGCAGCAGCCCGAAGGCCGTGCCGATGTCCGAAATCAGTGCCGCCATGCGTTTTTCCGCAAGCGCGTTGGAAAAAGCCGCCGTACCCTTATAGACCAGATAGTGCAGGCCGAGGTTCAAAAAGGGCGCGACACATACGGCGGCAATGGCCAGCAGTCCGAAAACGCCGATCGCGTTCCTGAGCATGCCCGCCCCGGCGACAAGGGTCTCCGCCGTATCGGAAACGATGTTTCCGACGACCGGGAGCGCCGTTCCCAGCACAGCCTTTGCGAGCTTCGCTGCGAGCGCGTCCGCCTTGCCGGTAATCAGCCCCGTCATGCCGAGATAGGCGGTGAAGGCGAGCACCAGGAGCGTCAGCGCCATCGTGCTTATCCATTTGAGCAGCTTTGCCACGTTTGCCAGCGAATCCCTGGCAAGCAGGGCGTTGGCAATCGCCGCGGCGAGGTAGACGCTGATGAGTGGCAATATTATGTTAACCGATATTGTGATCAAAAGGTCCACGAACATGGCCGTTGCCGCATACTTGGCCGAGGCCGAGGTCACCGCACCCGCGCTCGCCGCGGCGGTGCACATCGCCGGGAGCAGGGCCTTGGAATAGTCAGAAAGGGTCATGAGCGTGTTCATGCCCAGGCCAAGAAAGGCATGCACATTGTCAATGGCAATGACGGAGAGCGCCGTCGTCCCGCCGAACGCAACCATATCCTTCGCTCCGCCCTCGCTCATGGCCGAGCAGGCCGCCGCACACAGAATCACGACGGCAAGCAGCTTCGCCGCCGCGCCCAAAGCGCTTCTGAGGATGCCGGCGGCGCTGTTTTTGATCCTGCCCAGAAGCGCTGAAAAGCCCTTGTCGCCCATGTCCCTATCCATAAGCGAAACGCCGCCGAGCACCTCTCCGGCAGCCTCCGGCAGCGCCTCGGTCACACTGCCGGCATCCATCGCCTCGGCCTGCCTGTTCACAGCCGGCGGCTCCGGAAATGCCGCCGTCCCGGCGGCGGCCTGCCCCGCCGCTTCCGCCGCCTCCGCCCGGGCAAAGCCCGCGAGCAGGAGCGCCGAAAGCAGGAGCATAATAAGCACACTTGCCTTTTTCATGCCAGCCCACCTATCATTCGCAGCATCGTTTTTATCAGCGGAAGGGAGACGTAAAGCGCGCAGACCGCGCCGCAGATTTCCACTCCGGAGGCAACGGCATCCTGCCCGGAGTCCTTGCAGATGTCACTGCCGATCCTTGCGGTTATGCCTATTCCGACACATTTGAGGATGGGCGCGGTATAAGCGGAAGAAAAACCGGCGCTCAGCTCGATCAGGCTGAACACTTCTGTAATTTCGGAAAAAACCTTGAGCGCCATCCCGACGATGAAGCTGCACACGGTCAGGGTCAGCAGGACGGAAAGCTCAGGGTTTGTCCTTTTGATGATCAGCGTCAGCACGCCGCCGCTTATGCCGATAACGACAGCTTTAACAATCAGCGCCATGCCTACAGCCCGAACAGGCTCTTGATGAGCGTGAACAGATTGCTGATCTGCTGCACGACAAGCGCAAGGACGACGACGAGGGCGGCAAGCGTCACCATAAGCGCCTGATCGTCCCGGCCCGAGCGCGAGAGCAGGATGTTGAGAACGGCCACAAGAATCCCGACGGCGGCAATTTTGAAGATGAGATCAACGTCCATAGTATCCTCCGGTATATCGTCTTGGTTCAGAGCAGTACGGCGGCGAGCATCAGGCCGAGGGTCAGGCCAAGCCCCGTGTAAAGCCTGACCCCGTCCCTCGCCTTCTGATCGGAGCGCAAATGCTCCGCCTCCAACCGGCCTATGCAGACCGCGATAGCCTCAGACTGCTCCGTCTCCGAATATCTGCCCAGATAGCCGCCGACCCGGCACAGCTCCCGTCTCTGCCCCTCGGAAAGCGAGAGCGCCGCGTCGCTGAGCACACAGCCGCTCCAGATTTCGGAAAGACTGCGTTCTCCGAAATCGGACATGCTTTCTCCCAGCTTCTCAAAAAAACTCCGCAGCACGGCGTAAGGGACATTTTTCAGCGCGGCGAAAATCTCGGGAATCGGCACGGAGCCGTTTTTCAGCTCCGCATCAATGAAGCGCAGCGCGTCCAGTATCTCGGCAAGGCAGCGCTGCCGCAGGCGGAGCTTAGACGCATGGGCCGCGCCGAACAGCGTGCAGGCAGCTACAAGAAGGACGGCTCCGGGCAGCTTCATGTCAGCGCCTCCGCCGTGTAATGCCGGATCCCTCGCCGGTTTTCGATCACGACGGCGCGACGGAATATCCGCTTGTCCAGCAGCTTTTTATAAAGCGCGCGCTCCGCCAGGTCGACGACGCCGTTCCCGTGCGCCGTTGCGATCAGACTGACGCCGCAGTTTGCCGCGGCCTCGGCGGCTTCGATATCCGCGGGGGATGTGATCTCGTCAAAGGCGATGATCTGCGGCGACATCGCGCGCAGGAGCAGGAATATCCCCTCACCCTTCGGCGCGCCCGTCAGGACATCCGTTCTCGCGCCGACGTCGAAGCAGGGCTGTCCTTCAAAGCTCCCCGCGACCTCGCTGCGCTCGTCCACAAGCGAGACGCGCCGGCCCCCGTCCGAAAGCAGGCGGACAAGCTCGCGCAGCAGCGTAGTCTTCCCCGCACCGGGCGGCGAAACAATCAGCAGAGATTCAAAGCCGCGCTCTGTCAGGTCCGGCAGAAGCGCGTCCGCACAGCCGCGTTTTTCGCGCGGTATCCTGATACAGACCGAAGAGAACCTGCGCAGTCCCGTGATCCTGCCATCCTCCGCGACCGCTGTCCCGCAGATGCCGACCCGACAGCCGCCGTCGGCTGTGACGAAGCCCTGCCGGATGCTGTCGGCGTATGTATGGGCCGAGGCCCGGGTCGCGAGCTCAAGCACGAGCTGAAGCTCGGCGGCGGTGACGCTGTGTGACGGCAGTATTTCTATCTCGCTGCCGGAGACAACAAGCGCGGGCGGGCGCCCGATCCTCAGGCGCAGCTCCTCCGCCCCCGCGACGGCGGCACCTGAAAGCGCCAGCATTTCCGTGCGCAGCTTGGGCGGCACCAGCCTTATTGCTCTGAGAAACTCCTGCGAGACGCTTTGCATGGCGGAAGCCCTTCCTTTCACGATACGGCGCTGCTCCGGCGGTCTTTCAGCCGGACAGGCCGCCGCGCCCTGCTAAAGCTTATTTGACTTGTCCGACGTTTATGCCGGAGGCCGCCATTTTTCTCCGCGAAAGCGCGCGGTTTAAACGAACAAGCGCCCCGCGGTTTGTCTCCGCGGGGCGCGCGCCAGGGTGGTCTGAATCTGTCCTTATTTGATTTTCCTGCATTCGAGGTAATAGCGTTTATCTCGCGCGGGGCCGATCGAGAAGCTTTTGGCCGGGAAAACGCCACTCTCCATAATCGAGGGAAACAGCGCGCTTTTATCCATCGCGGGCAGGAGCAGCCCGGTGCAGCCGCGCTTTCCGGACATTTCGCGCGCGGTGTCGTCGCCGTGGATGTAATCGATCGCACCGCCGTGCGCCGCCGAATAGGCTTCGCAGAAGCGCTGGGCGGCGGCAATGAGCGCGCCGAAGGTCAGACCCTCCACGGCGATTTTTCCGGTTTTTCCCCCGCAGACAAGAAGGATCGTATGTTCTGTGCCGCCCGCGCCTTTTAAGCCCTCGAAAAAGACAGCGGCTTCCTCGAAACAGGTCTCCGTATTCGTGCCGAAAATCACACGGTGTATCGGCTCGAAGACGAGGGACGGCTCATGAATGTTCACCAATTCGGCAAGCCCGTAACGCGCG
>JAISDV010000175.1 GCA_031264545.1 Oscillospiraceae bacterium
AGCGTGTCCTCGATAAATTCGTTACCCCAGAGCGCATGAAGGTCCCCGGCGAGCACCGTGTTGCCGCGCGTCCGGTTGACGCACAGCGCGATACCCGTGAGCTCGGGGCAGGCCGCCCGCAGCGCCGCCGCGAGGGCGGCGCTCCGCTGCCCGCCGAGCCTGTCCGCAGCTACGACACAGGCGACCGCCTGGGGATAATTCAGGCTGCACCGCACGAAAATATGGCGTATCAGCCCTTTTCCGGCGCTTTCGTCATAGGCGGAGACGCCGCTTACGTCCATAAAGGCGCGCAGGGCCGCGGCGCAGCGGACAGAAAGCGCCGTCTGGATCAGGCAGTCCGGCGCGGGGATAAGGCTGTGGCTGCGTTCGCGGAAAAAGCCGGTGAGCGCCCTGCCGTCATCAGCCCGCCCGACCGCGAAGATCGCCTTGTTGCGGTAACGCAGGACCTGCGCCTCGTCCGCGCCGGCGATCCCGTCCAATGTGAAATCGAGGCCCGCGAGATGCCGCAGCGCGTTATTGGCCCGGTCGAGCTTGAAGCGCAGTTCCTCGTCATAATCCATATGCATGAGACCGCAGCCGCCGCATTTGCCGAAAACCGGACAGGCCGGGTCCACGCGCGCCGGGGAGGGTACAATCAGACGGTCACCTCTGCCGTAGACCGCGGAGGCGGTGACCTTCAGAATGACGACCTCCCAGACCTCGCCGGGCAGCGCGAAATCGACAAAAACGGCTCTTCCGAGTATGCGGCACACGCCGGTGCCCGTACTGGAATAGCCGGTGATCTCCGCCGTGTACCTTTGATTTTTTTTCAGCTCGTCCATGCTGCCCTCCGCGTAAGCTATCTCGGGCGGAATAGCGCCGCCGCCATTTTCCGTCATTTTATCATAGCCAGCAGTTTTTTACACTTTATTTTTCCGATATTTGTGGTAAAATAGCTGCGGATAGGCCTTTGACCGGTTCACAGGTTTACAGCGGCGCCGCCGCGCACCTGTGGCAAAGGGCTTGCAGGCGGTTAATGAAACCCGAAAGGAAAGTACTATGAAAGAGATCTTAAAGGGCGTTCTGAGCGTCGCCCTCGTCCTTCTGATCGGCGTTCTGGGCGTCGTCATATATGGAAACTATGCCAGGCACGCCGAGGAGCAAAAGGCGCTCGAAGCGGCGCAGGCCACGCCCTCGCCGACGCCGGCCCCGACGCCTGAGCCCTCGCCGGAGAGCTCTGCAGAGCCGGTCAGCGCCGCAAATGTCAGGCTGACCTTCTGCGGGGACATCGTCGTCCACAGCGGGATCAACGAGGAGGCGAAAAGGCCCGACGGGAGCTACAGCTACCTGCCGGTTTTCGGCGGGGCGGAGGCTTTCGTGCAGAGCGCCGACTACGCCGTCTGCACACTTGAGACGACCTTTCCTGAAACGGCCGAATATACCGGCTACCCGATGTTCAAATCCCCGGGGGCGCTGGCGGCGGGGCTGAAGGCCTTTGGCTTCGATATGATCAACACCGCCTCGAACCACAGCATGGACAGCTACCAGAGCGGCCTGAACCGCACGCTGGACGTGCTCGACCAAAACGGGCTTGACCACATCGGCACTTATCGTTCCCAAGAGGAGCGCGACGCCGGCAGCGGCATCGTTGTCAAGGATATCAACGGCGTGAGCTTTGCGTTCCTGAGCTTCACCTACGGCACGAACGGCATCCCAGTGACCGGCTTCGAGTACGCGGTCAACATTTTTTTCAACGATTATACGACCACGCTGTCGGACATCAACTACGCGCTTCTGGAGAGCGATCTTGCCGCCGCCCGTGCGCTGGATACGGATATGATCGTCGTGATCATGCACTGGGGCAACGAGTATTACACCGAGCCTGCCGCCTATCAGGAGGGGCTTGCCGACTTCCTGTTTGAGCAGGGGGCGGATATTGTCGTCGGCGGGCATCCGCATGTCCCGGAGCCGATGGCGCTGCGCCGCGTCAAGGACAGCGACGGCAGCGAAAGGACGGTGCTTCTGGCCTACAGCCTCGGGAATCTGATCTCCTGCCAGGACGACTCTTATACCGATCTGACCGCTGCGCTGAACGTCGATATTCAGAAGGACCTCGGCACGGGAGAAACCTACCTGCGTGCCGTCTCCTACGCGCCGCTGTACATGGTCGACCTGAACGATGTGGGCGTGCGGGCGGATTGGCGTTACAGGCTGTGGAACCTGCGCGAGGCGATAGCCGCCTATGAGGCGGGAGACACGCTCGGCGTGATCAATGAGACGCTTTACCGGGCCATGACCGCCGGCGTGGAGGCGCTCCACGGCGTTATGGACAAGGACTTCGATTACTATGAAAACGGCGGGGTCGACGTGGGCGCGTGGAACGAAAACTATGAGCTGAACAAGCGCTCAAGCGACTAAAGGGAAAAACAGATAGGTAACGAGAGCGGACAGGCCTCCGTGGAGCAGCTTTCCGACGGTGTGCTTCGCGGGGGAGAGCCCGCTTTCCCGTACCACGGCGGAGGCCTGTGCGTGAACGGACAGGCCTCCGAAGCCGAGGATGAACGAACACAGGGCGAGGTTCGGTGCGTTTGCCCGCAGGCCGAGCATAGCGCTTGTACCCGTACCCAGCTCCAGCAGCCCCGTCAGCAGACTGCGGGAAAAATGCAGCTCCATTCCGAAAAGCGCGGATAAACGCCCGGCAAGGGCGGCCAGCGCGCCCGCCGAATCCAGCAGGCCG
>JAISDV010000045.1 GCA_031264545.1 Oscillospiraceae bacterium
TGATTTCGAATGTCGCCGCGACCCTCGCGGTCACGGTGCCCAATTTGATTCTCGGACCCGCGGCCACGCGCACGCCGGAGAGTTATCTGGTCATGAGCCTCATCTTCGGTTTTTTCTTCGGCCTGCCGATTCTGATCACCTTCTTTACGACATGGGAAAATCCCGCCTATTCCGACAGCGAGATCATGACGATCCCGATGCTGGTCAAGCAGCTCGGCCAGGCGCTGCGCAACAAAACCTTCCTGCAGTTTGCCGGCATTTTCATCTTCGCACAGGCGGCAACGGATATTTTCTCCGCAGTGACGGCTTTCTGGCTGTCGGATATTATCCACCGAAGCGAGCTGATGACGCTCGTTTCCGGCATAACAATGGTAGTCGGCCTGCTGGTCCTGCCGCTCAACAACTGGATCGCCAAAAAGTACGGCAAGCATTATCCTGCCTTCACGACGCTACCGCTGCGCATCGTCGGCCTGGGCATTGCCTTCTTCCTGGGACCTCAGGCCGGGCTGCCGGTTATTGTGCTCGTCTGCTTTCTCAGCGGACTCGGCGCCAGCGCTTCGGCTTTCGTGCCGTACACGCTGCTGCCCGACCTGCCGGACATGGACGAGATGATCACCGGCAATCACAGCTCCGGCGTATACGCCGGTATGGCGACGTTTTTACGCACTTTCTCAAGCGGCATTGCGATTTTTCTGACCGGCGGGCTGCTTGACCTGTTCGGATATGTTGAGTCCTTCGCGGGAGAGGTCGTCCAGCAGACGCAGAGCGCGCTGTTCGGCGTCCGGTTCATGTTTACCATCGTACCGATCCTGCTGACGCTCGGCGCCATTATTCTCGGCGCGCGGTATCGCCTCAACAAGAAAAACCATAGAGAAATGTGCCGGGCCATTACCTGTAAACGCGAGACGGGCAAGCCTACAAACGACGCCGGGTTGATCGCCGCATGTGAGACGGTATCAGGCATGCCGTTTGCGGATATGTGGGTCGGCCGTTATGACTGACGGTACCCGCCGCGTTCCCAAGGGGAGGCGCACATGAACGCCATCCGTTTCGGACCGTATTTATTCGACAGAAAAAATCCCGGCTTCTCCGTGCTTGCCGGGGAAAAAGCCGTCCTGGAATGCTCGGGGCGCTTCGTTGCGGGTATCCGCTCGGACATACAGTCAAACGACCATTTCGGCAGCCTGAACATGAAGCGCCGTATCGTCGGCACCGCATATTGCACACAGCGCTATATCGTCAGCGCGTCGGAAAACGGCGTCACGCTGTCAGGACAGCTGGAGAATGCTGAAAAAAACGCGTGGCGGCTCTCATTTTCGGCGGAGGCGGCCGGACTGGGCGTCAGGCTGGAGATTGACGGCTGCGACGAGGTCCAGTTCTGTTTCGACAGCCGGACGGACGAGGGCTTTTACGGCTTCGGTGAGCAGTTCACGCACCTGGACATGCGCGGCAGGCGCTTTTGCCTGTGCACCGGCGAGCAGGGCATCGGGCGCGGCGCGCAGCCGCTCAGCACCCTCGTCAATATCGCCAGCTCCGGCGGGGCCGGCGACGCGTTTACGACGTATGCGCCGATGCCCGTGTTTGTCTCCAGCGCGGGCCGGGCCTTCGCTTTCAATGAGCATACGATTTATCACGTTGATCTCTGCAAGCGCCGCCGGAACCGTGTCGCGGTGACAGCGGCGGGGGAGACGCTGTCGGGCCAGCTCTTCCATGGCCAAACGCCCCTGGCGCTCATCGAAAAGCATACGGCCGTCACGGGCCGGCTGCGGCCGCTGCCCGACTTCGCCTACGGCACCGTCCTGGGGCTGCGCGGCGGGCGCGAGGCTGCGGAACGGGTCATCGCCGAGTGCCTTCGGCGCGGAACTCCGGTCACCGCGCTGTGGATTGAGGACTGGCAGGGCCGCAGGGGCAAAAATGGCGGTCCGCCGCTTTGGTGGAAATGGTTCCCCGATGAAACGCTGTATCCCGACTTCAAAAATTGGGCGCAGAGTCTAAAGGCGCGTAACATCGCGCTCCTGGGCTACGCCAATCCGTTTTTGTCCCTGTCCGGGGATAACCCCCTTTATGTCGAGGGCCGGGAGAAGGGCTATTTCGTCAAAAACCCGGACGGGACGGACCTCGTGTCGGACTTCTTCACCGGGAAGGCATATCAGTTCGTCATGGTGGATTTGACAAATCCGGAGGCGTACGCGTGGCTGAAGGACCGCATGAAAACAGGCATGGCCGACAACGGGCTGTCAGGCTGGATGGCGGATTACGGCGAATACGTCCCGCTGCATTCGGCGTCGTACGAGCGCAGCGCCATCACAGCCCACTGCGCCACCCCCGTCCTGTGGCAGAGGCTCAACCGCGAGCTCATCGACGAGACGGGCCGCGGGGAGGAATTTTTCCTCTTTTCCCGAAGCGGCGGCGCGGGCGGGAACCGATACGCCGTGAGCTATTGGGCCGGCGACCAGACGCCGACCTTCGACAGACATGACGGCCTGGCGTCCACCATCACCGGTATCCTGACCGGCGGCATCTCGGGCATGAGCATCAACCACTGCGACATTGGCGGCTTTACAACGCTGATCACACCCGTCTATAAGCTTGTCCGCACAAAGGAGATCGTGCTGCGATGGATGGAATACGCGGCGTTCACGCCGATTTTCAGGACGCACGACGGCAGCTACTCCAACGCGCTGGTCTACCAGTTCTACGACGACGAGGAGGGCTTAGCCCTGTTCACGCGGATGGCGCGGATTCATTACAGCCTGAAATGGTATTTCAAGCTTTTAGAAAAGGAGGCCTGCGGCAGGGGGTATCCCATGATGCGGGCACTGTGGCTGCACTATCCCGAGGACCCCGTCTGCCGCAATATCGGCCATCAGTATCTGCTGGGTGCGGACCTGCTCGTCAGTCCGGTCATAAAAAAGGGTGCGGACAGCGTCGGCGCCTACGTGCCGGAGGGCGAATGGGAAAACCTTTTTACCGGCGAGACCTGTTCGGGAAAGAGGCGCCACACACTCAAGGCCCCGCTGGGGACGCCGCCAGTTCTGGTCCGCAGGGACAGTGGGCATTATGACAGGCTCACCCAATCGGTGAGAGGCGCGTTTTAAAATCAAACGATAAGGATGGATTGAAATGACCGAAAAGGAAAACCTCTTGAGAGCCATTCGTCACCAGAACCCCGAGTGGGTGCCCAACGCGTTTAAAATCAGGCAGACCGTCTGCTTTCTCGATCCGCCCGTCGTTGAACGCCCAAGCGGCGCCGGAACGGATGACTGGGGTGTCAAGTACCTGTTCAATGCCGCGGCGGAGGATGGCTCCTATCCCTTTCAGGGCGATTACGTCCTGAGCGATATTACAAAGTGGCGGGAGCAGGTCCGATTCCCGGACGTGGACGCGATGGACTGGAGCGACATCGCCGAGGGCTGGGAACGTAAGCCTATCGACCTTGAGGCCATTGACCGGGATGGCCGCCTCGTCGTCGGCCTTGTCCGCATCGGCGTCTTCGAGCGCTTGTACCTGCTGATGGGCATGGAAAACGCTCTGATCAATTACATCGCCGAGCCGGAGGAGATTGCGGCGCTGGCCGGGGCGATCGCCGATTACAGAATCGCGCTGATCAAAAAATTCACACAGACAGTCAAGCTGGACATGATATGGTATTCCGACGACTGGGGAACTCAAAGCAGCCTGTTTGTCAGCCCGGAGATATGGAGACAGATCATCATGCCTCATACAAAACGCATCTACGACTGCGCCAAGGAGCTGGGCCTCCTGGTCTGCCAGCACTCGTGCGGCAGGATCGAGGCGATCTTCCCGGACTTTGTGAGCCTGGGGCCCGATATCTGGAATCCATGCCAGCCATGCAACGATCTGGCGGCGCTCAAAAAAGCGTTCGGCGATCGGATCTGTTTTTTCGGCGGCATCGACAGCCAGCGGATCGGCCGGCCGGACGCGACGCCTGACGAGGCGCGCGACGAGGTGCGTCTGCGCATGGACCAGCTCGCAGGCGTCGACGGATATATCGCCGCGCCGAGCCAGACGACGGCATACAGGCCCGAGATTGTCGCGGCGATGTTTACCGAGATCGATGCCTATGGGAAATATCCGCACGTCAGCCCCGCGGGCCCTTGAAGGCGCGTTGCCCGACAAAGGGGTGGGCGGCCGCGCTGCATGAGCGCGACATAAGAACAAAAAAGCGGCATGGCGTTTGGTTCCATGCCGCTGTAATCATTTTATTTGCCGTTCTCCAGAATAGAGAGGAACAAATCATTTAGTGGTTCCCAATCACTTGGCTGTTCTTTTGGCAGGGCTTCAATTTGTTCTCGGATTATACGCAAACTCTGCTCTATAAAGCTGTTAAGCGGAACGATTTTCGGAGTCTCCCCGCTTTCCGTCACAGACATTTTAAGTTGAAGCAAATCGGCAACTAATGGCTTCAGTTGCGGCTCAAGCTGTGTTTCCACAAGTTCAGTAAAAAGCATCGGCGGCGGTGTTCGCCGTTCCAGTATCCAGCGGCAAGCCAACAGAGGGCGGATAACATAGAAATATTTCTTTGCTTTTACCGTCTCGCCCTTCAAGTATTCACGGTAATTACCCTCTGCCATGCTCAAATAATGCCACAGGCCTGATCTGGCCACGAAATAGCTGCTGATAAGGGGCAACAGCCGCTTAAATTCATCCGTTGTTTTATATACGATGGGTGAATTGCTCCACTCGAAAAGCGCAGGATTTGAGGCGTGTAACAGCTTCAGGGTCTTATCGAGGTCCCAGCCGTTGATGTCCAAATCATCATTAATCGGGTATTCCAGCACGTCTCTTGTCCTGTCAAGCCGCAGATAGTAAGCTCTTGGACGCACATAAAAGAAACGCACATCGTAATCACTGTCGGGCGACGCAAAGCCCCAAGCTCTGCTGCCTGACTCCACTGCATACAGGATGGTGACGTTCTCAGCCTGCTCTATTTTATTCAATTTTTCTGAAATAACATCATGCATACGCAATCCTCAGAGCCTCGGGTCTACCGGCTCACTTTCAAAGGCCAGCACCGCGAAAACACACTCATGTACTCTATACAGCGGTCCTTTTGCAACAAAACGCTCGAGGGATTCCATGCCAAGGGAGAATTCACGCAGAGCTAACCGGCGTTTGCGGTTTAAGCTGCGTTTTTTCAGGCGCTTCATGTGCTCAGGCAAAGTATACTCCGGACTGTAGATGATACGCAGGTATTCACGGCCGCGGCATTTAATTGCGGGCTGCAGGAGTTCCGTACCCTGCTGTGAGATAAACATATAGGGTTTTACTACCATACCTTCACCGCCGGAGCCGGTCAGTTCAAGCCACCAGTCGATGCCGCGCTGTACACTGTCATCATCGGTCACATCAACCAAAAGATATTCAGTCGGCACAAACAAGCCGTCTGATCCGGTGATATACTTTCTGATGGTTTCCATGTGCCAGACGTGATCCTTGCCGCCATGGACTGAGCCCTCAGTTGCGAGAATATGAAACGGAGCAATTTTCAAATCCTCAACACCCGCTACCGACCAGCAATATTCACGGTAGGCATCAATATATCCGTTAACGCAGGATTGCCGCTCTTTGAATGTTTTCAGCACTTCGGACATATCAACATTCTGGCCTGAAGTGTTTTTCGAAACTTCATAAGCGAGATTCTCCCGTTTACAGGCATCTTCCAAGGCTTCAATGGCTGTTTTTAGCGCTGTTTGTCCGGCGCACCCGACAGGCGCATACTGTTTTCGCAGTAATGTTTGTGCCTTGGCAGACCATGGCATCAATTCGGTATCGAGGCAAATCCAGTCGGTTTGAAAATCATTCCAGAACCCGCTCCTTGTCAATGCGCCGTCAAGCCGATCAAAAATGGCATTTTCAATGGCTCTGTCCTCAAAGAAATGCCGTCCGGTGCGGGTATAAACAATACCCCTGCTGTTATCCGTGACCCCGAATCTGCGCTTTGCGGTTTCGGCATCACGACAAAGCGTTATGACCGAGCGTGACCCCATGTGCTTTTTCTCGCAGACGACCTGTTCAACACCCTTGTCCCGATAATAAGCAAATGCCTCTGTCGGGTATTCCAGATAATCGGGAAGCTTGCTGGTTTCACACGGCGACATGGTCGGAGGCAAATAGATAAGCCAATGGGGATCAGCCGCAAAACGGCTCATGACTTCCAGCGCCGCAGCAGAATTGTCTTCACGCACATCGATCACCGGCGTCAGTCGGGTCTGTAAGTGAAGTTTACCGGAAACGTCATCTATGGTCAGCATGTCGTCATAGGTTTGCATTTCCGAATTTAATGGTTTCAGAGGTTCATAGTATACGGCTTTCGCTTTAACGCTGACGATCTCACGTTCGGGGTATCGCAGGGCGGTCAGCTTACCTCCAAACACACAGCCCGTATCAAGGCAATAGGTATTATTCAAAATAGCAGGTTCCACCTGGGGAATATGTCCGTAAACCACCATGGCACGGCCACGGTATTCATGCGTCCAGTCGAGGCGTACCGGCAAGCCGTATTCATCTGTTTCGCCGGTTGTTTCGCCATACAGACAGAAATCTCTCACACGCATGGAGCCGCGGCCCTGAAAATGTTCCTTTACGCCAGCATGCGCGACAACGAGTTTTCCATTATCAAGCACATAATGGCTGATAAGACCGTCGAGAAATTTTGCTGCATCCGCACGGAATTCTTCGCTTTTCAGTGCCAGCTCATCTACTGTATTCTGAAGGCCATGCGTAAGCTGAACCTCACGTCCATTGAGTTTTCGTAACAACTTTATGTCGTGATTACCGGGGACGCAGAGCGCATCGCCCTTTTGCGCCATATCCATGACCAGCTGCAGGACAGCAGCATTCATTGGACCGCGGTCACACAGGTCACCGAGAAAAATGGCGCGGCGGCCTTCAGGGTGGACCATGACGCCCTCGGTATTTTCAGCATAGCCGAGCGTTGTCAGCAACTCAA
>JAISDV010000055.1 GCA_031264545.1 Oscillospiraceae bacterium
AGAAAGAGAAAGCCGTCCTCCGCCGGCATAGCGTAAGAAGGAGGAACAACACTATGATCACTGCAGGAATCGATTGCGGCAGTCAGAACACCAAGGGCGTCGTCCTGAAAGACGGAAAGCTCGCCGGCAAGGCGCTGCTCCCAACGGAGTTCGACGCGGATCTGGCCGCGCAGAGGGTTTTGGAACAGGCCCTGAGCGACGCCGGCGTTAAGCGGGAGGATGTCGGCCGAATCGTCATTACCGGCGTTGGGCGCGACATCATCAAATGGGGAGACAGTGAGATCAACGAGGTCGGCGCGGCGGCCAGGGGCGCAAGGTTTGCCGTTCCCGACACGGACACTGTGATCGATATGGGCGCGGACAGCTGCCGTGTCATCCGCCTCAACGCGGACGGAAGCATCGTCAAGTATGAGGTCAACGACAAATGCGCCTCCGGCGCCGGAACCTTCATCGAGGCGATGGCCCGCGCGCTTCAGATCGAAACCGAGGAAATGGGCGATTTTTCGCTCCGCCATTCAAAAGAGCTTGCTACCAACGCTCAGTGCGTTGTTTTCGCCGAGTCCGAGGTCATCTCTCTGATCCACGCAAAGGAGTCCAGAGAGGACATCGCTTACGGCGTACATATGGGCATAGCCAATCGCGTCGCTTCGATGATCCGCAGGGTCGGGCTGACCGAGCATTTTTCGATGATCGGCGGACCCGCGTACAACAAGGGTCTTGTCAGCTGTATGTCCAAGGTTTTCGGAAAAGAGATCACGGTGCCCGAAAACAATCAGTATCTGAACGCGGTCGGCGCGGCGATCTTTGCCGCTGAGAATCAGTAAACGGAGGATAAGACCATGGCTGAAATTGAAAAAGTTGAATATTGGAGATGGACCGAGTCCAACTGGAAAAATCCTGACATTCCCGATTGGCGCGGAAGCCTTATTACGGCCGGCGTCGACATCGGCTCGACCAGCACGCAGGCGGTCGTCATGGCAGACGGCGTGCCCTACGCCTATTCCAACATGCGTACGGGCTCGAACAGCCCCGACTCCGCGATCGGCGCGATCGACTGGGCCATGAAGGATACCGGATTGACACTCGAGGACATTACTTATACAATAGGAACAGGCTACGGCCGTGTCAACGTTCCCTTCTCCAACAAGACCGTGACCGAGATCACCTGCCACGCAAAGGGCGCAAATTACATATACGGGCCCACGATACGCACCATTCTCGACATGGGCGGACAGGATTGCAAGGCCATCCACTGCGACGCAAAGGGCGCCGTTACCTCCTTTATGATGAACGACAAGTGCGCTGCCGGAACAGGCCGCGGCATGGAGGTCATCGCAAACCTGCTGGCCGTCCGCGTCGAGGACATCGGCGATATGTCCTTCCAGATCGACGAGGAGCCGGATCCCGTTTCTTCCACCTGCGTTATCTTCGCGAAGAGCGAGGCAACGAAGCTCATGCGCACCGGCTGGACAAAGGAAAAGGTGCTTGCCGCTTACTGCCACGCCATGGCCCTGCGCGTCGTCCGCCTGCTCGAACGCAACGGGATGGAGCTCGATTTCGCCATTACCGGCGGCATCGCCAAAAATGTCGGCGTCGTCCGCCGCATCGAACGTATCATGGGCATCCAGGCGCTCAAGCCCGCGATGGATACGCAGATCGCCGGCGCGCTGGGCGCCGCCCTGCTCGGAAAAGAGCTTGTCGAGAAAAAGCGCGCCAAGGAAAATCAATAATCAGTCTGTACGGGACGCCGGGCGCCGGCGTAAAACACGGCGCGGAAGGAGGCTAAGGTCATGCTAGCGCATTACGGCTATGAAGATGGTTCCGGCCACTACTACATCAGGCTCGACACCGCGAAGTGTGCAGAATGCCCCGAAAAAGGCTGCATCAGCGCCTGTCCGGAGCAGCTCTTCGCAACGGAGCTGGACGATTTCGACGACGAGGTGGTCCTTATCAGGGAGGCTGCCCGCAACACCCTGCAAGCCAGCTGCGCGAGCTGTAAGGCAAACGGCGAAATGGAGCTCTGCAGAAGCGTCTGCCCTGCGGACGCGATCGGCTTCTCCTGGTAGGAGAGCCGGACCTTGAATTTTGACTCGTCTCCGAGTGGCGTTCGGGGCGGGATTGAAATTATTATCCCTAAGAATTTATCCCTAAGAATTTAAAGGAGGAGACACATGAGTTACGAAAAATTACTCGAAACCAACATTTCAGGCGAATCCGCAAAAGCCTGGAAAGCGTCCGGCAAAAAGGCAGTCGGTTATGTCTGCTGCCACGTTCCCACGGAAATCCTGATCGCGGCCGACGTGATGCCCGTTCGTCTCAGAGCAACGAATTGCGTGGACAGCAGCGACGCCGAGGCCTGGATGTCCAGCTTCAGCTGCAGCTTCGCAAAGTCGGTCCTTCAATATCTGATGAACGGAACCTATGACCTGGACGGACTGGTACAGTCCGACGGCTGTATGATGGCCACGCGTATTCTCGACAACTGGTCGCATATTGCAAAGAAAAACGGCAAGGCCCAGTTCATCCATCAGATCGGCGCCCCCCGCATCACCAATGAAATTTCCATCGGCTACTACAAGGCTGAGCTTCAAACGCTCGCCGACAAGCTCGGCGCGTTCTCCGGCAAGGCCGTCACAGACGAGGGTCTCAAATCCGCCGCGGCCAAGACGAATGAGGTCCGCGGCCTTATCGCCCAGCTTTTCACGCTGCGCAAGGAGGCCAAGGTCTCCGGAACCGAGGCGCTCAGGATCATGCTCGCAAACTGCGACCTGACGATCGACGAGTATATCGCCGCGCTCGGGGAATTCATCGCCGACGCGAAGGGCCGCGGACCCATTAAAGCGCGCGCGCGTCTGATGATGATCGGCTCCGCGCTCGACAATCCCGAATACATCAGGGTCATCGAGGACAAGGGCGGCCTGGTGGTCGCCGACGCGCTGTGCTTCGGCGCCAGATCCTTCGGTGAAAAGCTCGTGATCGACGACAAGGACGTTCTCGGCTCTATCGCGGACTACTATCTCACCCGCAACACCTGCCCCCGCGCGCTGGACAACCGTCCCGCCATTCACAAGGAAATCGTCGACACCTGTAAGGCGTACGACATTCAGGGCATCATCTATGAGAAAATGCAGAACTGCGAATGCTGGGGCGGCGAATCCTATTATCTTGAGCCCGATCTCAAGGCGATCGGCGTTCCGATGCTGCAGGTCGAGCGCGAGGAGCAGATGGCAAACGCCGGACAGCTCGCTATCCGCGCGGAAGCCTTCGTGGAAATGATAGAAAAGTAAGAAGGAGGAATATATCATGGCAACTCAGAATTTTGATCCTACGAAGCCGGTCAATATGATAGATCTGACCTGTAATCAGGTCGACAGCATTTACCAGCATATGCTTTCAAAGGGTATGCCTGAAGTCATGTGGACGGTCGACATTCAGAAATATGTCTGGGAAGAGGTCCGCGACGCAAAAAAGAACGGTAAAAAGCTTATCGCTTTCGGCGGACCCGTACCCGTGACGATTATCCGCGCCTTTGACTGCATACCCTTTTTCCTCGATACGATCCCGACGCGTATTGCCTCCATGGAGGATCTCGCCGGCCGTTATATCGACGAGACCGAGAAGTACGCGCCCACCAGCACCTGCGCGATCGATAAGGTCCAGATAGGCGTCGCGCTCAAGGGCGAATTCGGAATCGACATCGACGCATTTGTCCACGCGACCGTCCCCTGCGACTCCGCGCGCATCGCTTATCCCATGATGGAGCGCCTGTTCGGCTGCCCCTGTTTCACCTTCGACTGTCCCTTCCGTCACGATGAAAAGGGTTATGCCTATCTGGCCCAGCAGATCGAGGCCTTCATCCCCTTTATGGAAGAGCTCACGGGCCTCAAATGGGACGCCGGGCGTTATGAGAAATTCAAGGGCATTATGGAAGAGTCCAATAAGGCCTTCGATCTGCTTACACAGCTCGGCGATCTGCGCAAAAAGACCCCTTGTGTGCTGCCCGGCCGTATGCTCGTCCTCAACGAGATCGTCGCGCCGCTGGCCGGCACGGAAGCGTGCACCGCGATGCTCCAGACCCAGCTCGAGATGGGCAATATGCTCGCGGATATGGGCATGACGGCCACCAGGTGCCCCGAGGAGCGCTACCGCGTCTGTTTGATGCAGAACATGCTCTGGTCGAATACCGGCATCATGGACTGGATGGAAAAGTGCTACGGTGCGATCACCGTTATGGATGGGTTCGGTTATCAGGACGGCGTCATTTTCGACGACCTCGACAATTGGGAGCGCGTGAAAATGCAGACTGCCGAGTCTATGCTTCTGACGCCGATGATCCACGGCGCGACCGGCCCGACCGAATACTGGCTCAAGGTCATCGATAAGATGTACGAGGACTACAAGGTCAACGTCTCCATCTTTATGGGACACGTCGGCTGCAAGCACACCTGGGCCTCCGGCAAGATCGTGACCGACTATATCCAGCAGAAGTTCGGCATCCCCACCCTGTACGTCGACGTCGACGCGATCGATCCGCGCTACAAGTCCAACGACGAGCTCCGCGCCCAGATCGGCGAATATTTCGAGAGCGTTGTCGGTGCAGAAAATTTCTGCAAATAAGACCCCGTGTTTATAGCCTGAAACGCCGTCTGAGCGTTTGAAAAACCGCAAGGCCCCGGCCGCGGCCATCCTGCTGCGGCCGGGGGTGAGGCGAGAGTCATTCATATTATTCATATTGGAAAGCGAGGACAAGAAATGGATAAAATCAGGTCTATTGCCGTGACAGGAAAAGGCGGAACCGGCAAAACTGTCGTCTCCACGCTCATTATCCGCCTGCTCGCGGAGCGTTTCCCCGGCAAGGTGCTCGCGATTGACGCGGACTCCGCCATGAGCCTGTGCTATACGACCGGACTGCCCGTCGAAAAAACCGTCAGCCGGCTCCGTTCCGAGCTGCTGGGCATGCGCCAGGCCAGGGATGAGCTGAACAGCGGCCCGACCAAGGATCTTATGCGCGGAATACTCGCCCATGGAGACGGCTTCGACCTTCTCACCATGGGCCGTCCCGAGGAACCGGGCTGCTTCTGCGCCTGCAACGAGCTTCTCCGCTTCGGGATCGACAGTCTTGCGGGAGATTATGAGTACGTTATTATTGACGGCGAAGCGGGTCCCGAACAGCTCAACCGCCGCGTTATGAAAAGTGTCGACTGCCTTCTGGTCATGGCCGATATGTCGGCCAGAAGCCTGCAGACGGCCGCCGGCATTATCGCAGTCGCCAAAGCCGGCGAGAACAACATTGATGTCAAGACCACCGGGCTTGTCCTCAACCGCGTCCGAAATGACCAGCCCAAGGAGGCGCTTGTCAAAAAGGTCGGGCTGGAGATTTTCGGCGAGCTTCCCGAGGACGCCGAGGTCAATAAATATGACCGCGACAACAGGTCCCTGTTCGATTTACCCATGGAGAGCGCCTGCCCGCAGGCCGTGCTTGCCATCCTGAAGAAGCTGATCCCCGAATTCTGATCCCCCGAAAAGGAGTACCCGTTATGCACAGTGACGAAAAAGACTATGCGGCAGCCGGCTTTCACGTTCACGCGGACGGGACGGCGCACAGCCACGGCTGTGCGCACGCGCACGGGGCCGGACCCGGCCACACGCATTCCCACGTCCATACGAACAAGAAGGCGGTCCATGACCGGCTTGCCAAAGCGCGGGGGCATCTGGATTCCGTTATCCGGATGATCGATGATGACAGGGACTGCTCGGAAGTGCTGGTTCAGCTCGCGGCGGTGCGGTCGGCGATAAACAATGCCGGAAAGGTTCTGCTGCAGGATCATATCACGGAGTGCATAACAGAGGCCATAAGGGACGACGACCGGCAGAAGATCGCGGATCTCAATAAAGCGATCGAGCAGTTTATGAAGTAAGGCCTTTCTTTAAAAAGCAGCTTACGCGGCGCGCCGGCGGTGTCCGGCGCGCCGCGCTTCGCCTGAAGCAAGCCGCCGAAGGACGCCCGGCGGTTTGGAACTGATGGCCAAAAACCGCAGGCCTGTAACGTTAAAGATGACTAAAAAACTTACGAGCTGATTTATAGTATGTACAAAGATTTGCGGCAAGCCGGAATTTGGATTGCATTTATATACCAATTAGTATAAGATTATAATAATTTAGCGGAGGATAGCCGTGTACCTGCCATAGAAACGCGTATCCGGTGTGTGGCTGTCCGCTCGGTAGAATTATGAGAAGGAGTTTTACTATGGCAGTTAAGAATTTGAGCGCCGATTGGAAAAAGCATTATCAGGATCACTTGGTAAGCATGGCCGACGCCGCGAAAGCCGTTTTGCCCGGCGACGTATTTTGGCTGGGACAGGCCTCAATAACGCCTTATCCTCTGCTGGAGGAGTTGTACGCGCACATGGAAGACTATCATGACGTCACTTTGCTCTACAACGTCATGAACCAGCCCGCATCCATGGTTTTTGACACTGAAACCAAAAAGCATTTCAAGATGGTATCCGCTTACTGTCTGCCTGTGGAACGCATGGCCATCGACATGAACACCATCGAGCCCGGCGGGTGTACCTATGATGCGCTCCATCGTTCCGTCTTTGCGCAAGGCTGCAACGCGCTTGCGCTGCACGTAGCGCCTCCCGACGAGAACGGCTGGTGCAATGTTACCGCCTACGGCGTCTCAACCAACCAGATCATCAACCAGGACCCCCGCATTGAAAAGAAAATTTGCTTTATCGACCGCACGGGCGTTTTTCCGGTTCCCGGCCCCCATGAGACGCACTATATACACGTGTCCGAGATGGACTATATCTGTGAGGCCGATACCGAGCCCACTTTCATTCCTTCTCCGCTGTCGACCGACGTCGACGAGAAGATCGCCGCTTTCGTTATGCCCTTTATCAAGCCGGGCGACAACGTGCAGATCGGCTACGGCGGCCTGGGCGAAGAGATCCTCAGAAACCTCCGAAAAACCGAAGGGTCTTTCTCGGTTTATTCCGAGGTCGCCTGCGATAACATGCAGGATCTCGTTGAAGAGGGCAAGCTCACGAAGATCGTTGCCGCCAGCCCCGGCACCTGCTCCGAAAAGTTCTTTACGTTCATGCGCAACGACCCGCGCATTGAGCTGCGCGGGCAGCAGTACATGATCAACCCGCTGAGCGTCATGCACTGCGAGAATCTTGTCGCCATCAACGCCACTTTCCAGATTGATCTGCTTGGCCAGGCCTGCTCGGAGGCTCAGGGACTCAAGCCTTTCACCGGCCCGGGCGGCTCTTTCGCCTATCTTTACGGCGCAATCCTCGCGAAAAACGGCCGCAGCTTCCTCTGTCTGCGCTCGACCTATGTTGATCACGACGGTGAGCGGCACTCCAATATCCACGCGTGGCTGCCCGAGGGCTGTATCGTGACCACCCCAAAGGTCTATGTCATGTACCTTGTTACCGAGTGGGGCGTTGCGGACGTCTTCCTCAGGAGCCTGAAGGACCGCATCCGGGCCGTCCTCAAGATCGCGCACCCTGATTACAGGCAGGAGCTGAAGGACAAGATCGTCACGACGCCGCTGATCAAGGAAGACGATTTTGTGGACTACGATCTGTTCGACAATCTTCCGAAGTAAGGCGCGTTTTCCAGCGTTTTTGTCATAAACGGCTTGGCCGGCAATATTTTTACGGAGGCGTACCATGGTTATCTGCAATTGCCTTTTCACCAGCGAGACGACCGACATGAAAGATTTTTACCCGATCCTTTGCAGCGAGGGGCTTGTCGAAGGCTCCCGCGCCGACAAGGGAAACATCCTGTATGATTTCTACATCAGCGCCGACGACCCAAAGCGCATGATGCTCATCGAAAAATGGGAGAGCATCGACGACCTGCAGGCACATTCCGAAACCGAGCTTTTCCAGAAATTCCGTCCCGTCTGCAAAGCGAGCGGCGTCAGAACCAAGCTTGCGATGTACGAGGAATAGCGTCAAGCACCGCGGCGGCACAGCGTCCGCGCAGCAAAAGAGCGGGGCCCGATGGCCCCGCTCTTTTGCTGCGCGAACTGTCAGTATCCGAACCCTTCGCCGGTAACGGCCGCTTTCTCGCCGGTCGTGATCTCGCGGCTCTCGCCCATGGTGCTGAGCGCGATCCCGGTGTTTTCCGTGACCCACGCGGCAGAACGCGCGGCGCTCCGCGTGAGCGTGGTATAAAAGTGGTCGAACGCGTAGCCGCCGTCGCTCCTGCGCTGTGAGACGGCGAAATTGAAGGTGCAGTCATACACGCCGCTGTAATACGCGTCGTCTGTAACGAGCCAGATCTTGCCGAGATAGCCGTCGTCAATGTCGGGAACGATGCAGTCCGTATACAGCGCGTAAGCCTGCTCCGCG
Source organism: Oscillospiraceae bacterium (assembly GCA_031264545.1). Classification (GTDB taxonomy): domain Bacteria; phylum Bacillota; class Clostridia; order Oscillospirales; family Oscillospiraceae; genus UBA2658. The sequence goes on from JAISDV010000055.1 coordinate 8,370, forward strand.
CTCAGCCAGTACTCGCTGTACTCGCCCGTCTCTTTGTCAAAGTAGTTGAGGAAGGCGTCCGAGATGGCGCCGGGGGTAACCGGTATCGAGATGTTCTTGCGGTCATTGACCGCCTCGGGGACATTCAGCAGCGCGTTCAGCTCGTCAACCGTCGTCCCTGAGCTGAGGAAAATCGTGTAATTCCTGGAAAGCGTACGCGCGTCCTTATAAAAATATGTGATTTGAACACCGTAGGCGGGGGACAGATCAAAACCGGCGGCTTTACGCTCGTTTATGTCCTTTTGGGCAATGATCTCTCCGTGCAGGGCGATCAGAGCCCCGATATTATCCGCTTGTTCGAAATTCACCGATTGCCCGTTGCAGGATACCGATACGCGCTCCAGCCTGTCCGCAGCCGGAAGCTTTCGTTCGATCCCGAAAACATCGAACTCGCCGCAGAACATCAGCGCGGCGATGATAACGGCGGCGGCGCCCAGATGCAGCCAATTTTTCCGGTTGAAAACGCGGAGGGTCTTCCGCATCAGCATCTCGGCGGCAAAATAGCCGACGAAAGCGCCGAACAGCATAAACAGCAGCATGTAGACCATGCGCGCAATGCCGTAGGTCTCAGAGCCGAAGACGGCCGTGTATATCAAAAGACCGATCACAAGCGCGCAGCCGAAGCTCAGGCAATACTTGAAAACCGGCTTGAGTGGCTTGACCGCGACGACGTCGCCGGCCGTCTCCATGCGGCGGCGCCTGATCAGCTGCACCGCGGCCAGAGCGCAGAACAGGCCGGCGGCGCCATAGCAGATGAGGGCCGTCCAGCCGTCGTAAAAGCAGCCGATCTCAACGCTTCCGCCATCCGCAAGCCTCTCCAGAATCCCCCGCACGGACGTTCTGTCGAGGATATGCACCGGGGGAGAAAGCGGCGACAAAACAAGGCTGCCACGCACACTGACACCGTAAATAAACAGACTCATAGCGGTCCGGACAAGGTATTCCACCACATACACCGTAAAGTTCAGCACGGCGTATACCAGCGGCAGCACGAGCACATGCCCGGTCAGGCTCGCGCAGAGCGCGGCAAAGCCGAAATAAAACAGCCCGAAAAGGCAGGTCATCGCGAACCACTGGAGGACGAAGCCGGCCAGGGCGGGAAGCCCGTAGGCCGAGACGACGCCTATGGTCACGAGGGCGATAACGGCGTTGCCCGCGAACAGCCAGAACAGCCCGGAGCCGAACAGCGAAAGGAAAACGCCCTCGCGCCTGATCGGCAGGGAGCAGTACATTGAAACGCTGCGCGCGGTATAAAGATAGCTGAAAGCGGCCATCGCGAGGATAAGCGCGAAACCGGCGGACAGGATGAGCCCGCCGTACAGGCCGGCCTCGAGAATGTTCTGTCCGGCCCGGGCGAGCAGGACCCGCAGATTCCCGCCTAAGAAATCGTCGATAAGATAATATTGAAGATTGTTGGCCGTCGCGACGGGCAGAACAACGAGCCAGACGGCGACATATGCCGCCAAAATCGGCCAGAAGCGCCTGGGAAGCTCAAAAAACAAGGTCCTGTTAAAGAATGATGTCTTTGATTTCATAGTGCTCGCCTCCCAGCTCATAAATGAATATTTCCTCAAGTGTCAGGGGTATAACGTCCATAAACAGCGGCTCGCGGGTGGCGAGCTTATTCGTGATCTCCTCGCGGCTGCCCCGGACAATGATCGTCTGCAGCCGGCCTGTGCTGCCGCGATGCAAGACCTGCAGGTCCTCCGGCAGCTCTTCGCCGTCCGGCAGGGCGAGCTGTACCTTCGCGATATTGTCCTGCAGGTCGGAGAGCCTGCGTTCCAGCAGGAGCCGGCCGCGGTGCATGATCCCGACGTGGTCGCAGACGTCCTCCAGCTCGCGGAGATTGTGTGAGGAGACGAGAACGGTCGTCCCGTTTTCCGCGACGTCCGCCATCAGGATGCTCCAGACCTGGCGGCGCATCACGGGGTCAAGTCCGTCCACGGGCTCGTCCAGCACCAGCACCCGCGGGCACATGGAAACGGTCAGCCGGAAGGCCGCCTGCTTCTGCATACCCTTGGAAAGACTGCGCATTTTGGCGTTTTCATTCAGGTCAAAGGCCTGGCGCAGCTTTTCAAAGCGCTCGGTCGAAAAGCCGGGGCAGACGCCCTTATAAAATTTCATCATATCCCTGAGCGTGGCCTGTGTGAAAAAAAACACGTCGTCGGGGATATACGCGATATCCTTTTTGACCGCCGGGTTTTCAAAAACCGGCTGGCCGTTTACGAGGACCTCGCCCTCGTCCTGGCGGAAAATGCCGGTGATATGGCGGATAATGGTCGATTTTCCCGCGCCGTTCGGCCCGACCAGACCATAGATCGCGCCCTGCGGAACATGCAGAGAGAGCTTATTCAGCGCCGTAAAGCCCTCAAAGGTCTTAACGACGTTTTTGACCTCTATCATACCTTTCCCTCCTTTTTAACAAAATCCATGATATGCGCGCAAAGCGTCTCCGCCGTCACGCCAAGATGCAGAATTTCGGCCGCCGCCGCGTCGAGCTGCCCGAAAAGCTGGGTCTTCCGGAGCTGCAGCGCCTCCTGGCATTCACTGACAAAGCTGCCTTTTCCGGATACGGAATAAACATAGCCTTCGGCTTCCAGCTCTCTGTACGCCCTCTGTATCGTGTTCGGGTTGATTGCGAGCTGAGCCGCAAGGTCGCGGACGGAGGGGATCTTTTCATCCGCTTTTATCGCGCCCGCTATGATCGCCCGGCGCAGGCTGTCCCTGACCTGTTCGTAAATGGGACGCGGATCTCTGTAATTGATTGTGAACAAACAAGCACCCCCAAGACCGAATTCATCTGTACTACTTGTGCTAATACACTAAATGTATGACAATTTGCGGAAAAAGTCAAGTCTTTTTTCCGGCCTTTTTTCTGGCCGGACCGCCGTCCTTATCTGATACGCGTAAAATACGCGTTAAATGAGAACCTTCACTCTTCAAACCTGAATTCAAGTTCTCATTGCACAGCGCGGAAACTTGCGCTATAATAAGGACTCGAATCTACCATACCGGTTCTTATGGATTACGCGCGCCGGGCGCGCGGCGGAGGCTTGTTTTGTATGAATTATGACGCCGGAAACTGTGACGTCGCGGTCATCGGTGCGGGTCACGCGGGGATCGAGGCCGCGCTCGCCTGTGCCCGCATGGGGCTCGACACGGCGCTCTTCACAATAAATCTCGATACCTGCGGCAATATGCCCTGCAATCCGGCCATCGGCGGCACGGGCAAGGGCCAGCTCGTGCGCGAGCTGGATGCGCTCGGCGGCGAGATGGCCGTCGCGGCGGACGGGGCCTGCATCCAGTACCGGATGCTGAATCTCGGGAAAGGCCCCGCGGTGCATTCCCTCCGCGCTCAGGCGGACAGGCGCAAATATCAGAGTTTGATGAAGCACACGCTGGAGCTGCAGGACAGGCTCCGCGTCAAGCAGGCGGAAATCGTCGAAATCGGCGCGGAAAACGGCGCGGTATCCTTCGTGCGGACGCACAACGGCGCGCGGTATCTCTGCAGGGCGGCCATCGTCTGCACCGGGACTTATCTCAGGGGACGGGTGATTGTCGGTGATAGTCTGCGCGAATCGGGACCGGACGGGGTCGCGGCGGCCGGCCCGCTCAGCGCCTGTCTCGGGACGCTCGGCCTGAGCCTTCGGCGCTTCAAAACCGGCACGCCGCCGCGCGTCAACCGCAGGACGGTCGATTTTTCAAAAATGACGCTTCAGCCGGGCGACGAAACGATCGTGCCCTTTTCTTTCCGGACTTCGCATGCGCTGGAAAACCGCGCGGTCTGCTACCTGACCTATACCAACGTGCATACGCACGAGATCATCCGGCGGAACCTCCGCCGCAGCCCGCTGTTCAGCGGGGTGATAGCGGGCGTCGGCCCGCGTTACTGCCCGTCGATCGAGGACAAGGTCGTCCGTTTTGCCGATAAAACGCGTCATCAGCTCTTTATCGAGCCAATGGGGCTGGACACGGAGGAGCTCTATATTCAGGGCCTCTCGTCCTCACTGCCTGAGGATGTGCAGACCGAAATGCTGCATACGATCCCGGGTCTGGAGCGGGCGGAGATCACGCGGCCGGCCTATGCCATCGAATACGACTGCGTCGATCCGACGGAGCTTTACGCGACGCTGGAGACGAAGAAAATCCCGGGGCTTTACGGCGCGGGCCAGTTCAACGGCTCCTCCGGCTATGAGGAAGCCGCGGCTCAGGGCCTTATCGCCGGCGTCAACGCCGCTTTGAAGCTTCGGGGCGAGGAACCGCTCATCCTTCGCCGGAGCGACGGCTATATCGGCACGCTTATTGACGACCTTGTGACCAAGGGCACGAACGAGCCCTACCGTATGATGACCTCGCGCGCGGAATACAGGCTCCTGCTCAGGCAGGACAACGCCGATCTCCGGCTGTCGCACTACGGCCTGCGCGTCGGCCTGGTGTCCGAAGCGCGGCACGCCGCCGTACTTGAAAAATATGCCGCCGTGGCGCGAGAGCTTGAGCGGCTGGAAAGCAGCTTTGTCCCGCCGTCCGAGGCGCTCGGCGCGCTGTTGCTCGGAAAGGAAACCCCGCCCCCGGCATCGGGCATCAGCCTGGCCGCCCTGATCCGGCGGCCGCAGATCGGTTACGACGAGCTGGCGCCCTTCGACAGAGCGCGGCCGCGGCTTCCCCGCGCCGTGACCGAGCAGGTGGAAATACAGCTCAAATACGCCGGTTATATCGACCGGCAGCTCCGGCAGATCAAGGCGTTTACCCGGATGGAGAGCCGCCGGCTGCCCGAGGACATCGACTACGGCGCGGTGCGGGGCCTCCGCACAGAAGCCAGACAGAAGCTCGGGAAAATCAGGCCCGCAAGCTTCGGGCAGGCGGGACGCATTTCCGGCGTTTCCCCCGCGGACCTCGCCGCGCTCATGGTCTATACCGAAAGCCGGGAGCCGGAGCGGGCGGAGAAAGCCCAGACCCCGGCGGGGAGACAGGGACCTCAGCCAAGCTGACATCCCGCAAAAAAGCGGCGTCCCTTAACGCCGCTTTTTTACCTGTTATCAGACCGGTTTGTCTCCTCAGCAGATGATCGCGCCGGCAGGCACGGCGTCGTCCAGCATGAGCAGATCGAGCCGGCCGTCCTTCTCGGCGGACAGGAGCATGCCGTCGGACGCCTCGCCCATCATCCTGCGCGGCGGCAGGTTCGTGCAGGCGACGACGGTTTTTCCGATAAGCGCCTCGGGCTTATAGAAGTTCGCGATACCGGAGAAGATCCGGCGCTCGGTTCCCGAGCCGTCGTCGAGCCGGAATTTCAGGAGCTTTTCGGATTTTTTGACCGTTTCGCAGGCAAGCACCTTGCAGACCGTCAGGCGCACCTTCGCAAATTCATCAATCGTGATCGGCGCGGCCTCCGGAAGCGCCTCCGCCTCCGCCGGGGCGCAAAGCGTTTCAAGATACCGCAGCTCCTTTTCGAGATCAATGCGCGGAAAGAGCGTTTCACCCCTGGTAACCGAAACATCCGCGGGCAGCGCGCCGAACACGGCGGCGCTGTCCCAGCTTTTCGCGCGCTCGGGCGTCCCGGTCTGGACAAAGGCCCTGGCGCAGCTCTCAGGCGTGAAAGGCTGGAGCAGGATGGTCGCGATACGGATCGTCTCGAGCAGGTTATACATGACGGACGCGAGCCGCGGCTTTTTCGCCGTGTCCCTGGCGAGCACCCAGGGGGTGGTTTCGTCGATATACTTGTTGGCGCGGGAGATGACCTTAAAGACCGCAAGCAGCGCGGACTGGGGCATAAAGCCGTCCATGTCCCGCGCATAAAGCCCGCGCAGGGCGCCGGCCATGCCGACGAGCTCGCTGTCGGCGGGGTCCGCCTCACGTTCCGCGGGAAGCCGTCCGCCGAAATACTTCAGGACCATCGCGACCGTGCGGGAAAGCAGATTGCCGTAATCGTTGGCGAGGTCCGCGTTGATCCGGTTTATCAGGGCTTCGTTTGAAAAGCTGCCGTCGGAGCCGAGCGGGAACTCGCGCATCAGGAAATAGCGCAGGCTGTCCACGCCGTAGCGCTGCGACAGCAGATAGGGATCGACGACATTCCCCTTGGATTTGCTCATTTTACCGCCGTCCATCAGCAGCCAGCCGTGGCCGTAGACCTTTTTCGGCATCGGCAGCGCCAGGCTCATGAGCACGGCCGGCCAGATAATTGCGTGGAAGCGCACGATTTCCTTGCCGACCATGTGGACGGCCGGCCAGTATTTGCCGAAATCCCCGTATCGGTCATTATCGTAGCCGAGCGCGGTGATATAGTTTGAAAGCGCGTCGATCCAGACGTATACGACATGTCCGGGATCGAAGTCGACGGGGATTCCCCAGGTAAAGCTCGTGCGCGAGACGCAGAGGTCCTCCAGCCCCGGCTTGATGAAATTGTTGATCATTTCATTGACACGGGAGACCGGCTCGAGGAAGCCGGGGGTTTCAAGCAGGGCCTGAACCCTGCCGGCATAGCTTGAGAGCCTGAAAAAATAGGCCTCCTCCTCCGCGTCGCGGACCTCGCGCCCGCAGTCGGGACACCTGCCCGCCGCAAGCTGGCTCTCCGTCCAGAAGCTCTCGCAGGGCGTACAGTACTTGCCCTTGTAGGCGCCCTTGTAAATGTCGCCCTTATCGTACAGCTTCCTGAAAATTTTCTGGATCGCCGAGACATGGTAATCGTCCGTCGTGCGGATGAAGCGGTCGTTTGAGATGTTCATGAGCTTCCACAAGTCGCGGATGCCGCCCTTGCCCTCGACGATCTCGTCGACGAAGCGTTTGGGCGAAACGCCCTCTGCCCTGGCCTTCTCCTCAATCTTCTGCCCATGCTCGTCCGTGCCGGTGAGGAACAGTACATCATAGCCGCACATTCGCTTATAGCGGGCAAGCGTGTCCGTCGCAACGGTGCAGTAAGCGTGCCCGATATGCAGCTTATCCGACGGGTAGTAAATCGGGGTGGTGATGTAGAACGTTCCTTTATGCATGGTGTTGCCTCCTATTATCCGGCACAAGCGAGTTCTTGACTCCCGCGTGTGCGCCGTGTCAGAAAAATCGCGTCAGGGCCAGCGGCTCCGCTGTCAAACGTCCGCGTTGGAAACAGGCTCCCCCGTATCCGCATCGGGCGATGGCGCGACCGGCTGGCTGGGAATTGGCGTCGCCGTTGGCGCCGGTGTGTCGGTGGGCGCCGGCGTGTCGGTGGGTATCGTCGTGGGTGCCGGCGTGTCGCTCGGAGAGGGCGAGGGAGACGGGCTGGGGGACGGAGTGGGATCGACATGGTAGTAATAACGGCTCGCCGCTTCCTTCGTTTTGCTGATGAGATTACCGTCCCTGTCATAGACAGAGCGGTAGGATTGCGCGCCGTAGCCGTCAGCAAGCTGCCAGGTCTCCGAGCTCATCTCAACGCGGATGCCTTCCGGATTTGAACCAAGGATTTGAACGGCTACGGTATTTTGCGCCTTATCAACAAAAGAAAGTATTTTGATCGGATACTCACCATTGTTCTTAAATCTGAAATCCGGGGAGGGCCAGCTGACGGTGGCGTCCAGTCCGGCAGGCAGATAAGCTACGCCGAAATAATGGCAGAGCCGCGAGGTAATCTCAAGATTGGACAACAGCGTGCAGTAATACAGGGTCGAGGAAACCTGGCAGATACCGCCGCCGATCTCCTGCACGACCTGGCCGCCGGAATAAGCGCCGGCCGCCTGATAACCGGCTGCCGCGGTTCTCTGGCCGAGGGTCAGGTTATAGGAAAACTCCTCGCCGGGATTCAGGACGACGCCGTTGATCGCCGCCGCGGCTTTTGTTATGTTGTTGATACGGGCGGCGGAGCTTCCGGCAAGCGTGGTGCTCTTCTGTGCGAGCGTATCGGCAAAGAGCAGGGCATTGAGCCTTTCGGTCGTGAGCTCCGGCTCCTCAAGTATAAACGGAATAATGACCTTGTCGCCGTTCCGCGCCTCGTTCCAGAGCGTTTCAGCCGCCGCAATATCGAAGCTTCTGCCCGCCACATGCTGAGTGGCCTGCCTGGTTTCGGGGTCGTACTGCGCGTTGACAGGCTCCGCAAACACCGTGTCGTAAAGCGCCTGAAGGTCCAGCTCGTCTGTGTCGGAGTTCCCGGCAGGCTCCGCGTCGGATCTGATCGGCGCGTAATCGCCGGCCAGCAGCGCGTCCCTGAGCGTTCCATAGAGCTTGTCGGAATCAATTTTGACAACGCTTGCGCCCTTAATGGCCGAAATGCTGTCCTCTCCGATCGTAATGCTCGACTCCATGAGTGCGAGGCGCGCCGCCTTAACGCCCGAATCGATTTTTTCCCTGAGGTAAGCTTCATCCAGCTTTTCCGGGTCCGTGGCGTTAAGTGCCATACCGGAAACGGCGCACTTTATGTAGTTGAACGCGTTTGCAAGGTAGGAGTCGCCGCGGCAGCTTTCATAGGCGTAGACTGCCGCTTCCGGCGCACTGAGATAAGCGCCCGCTTCTCTGGCGCTGAGTATCAGCTCGGTGCCGGCGGGCAGGGAAACGGCGAGCGTCCTGTCTTCCTCGGCGCCTATGCCGTTGGCGGCGAGCGCCTCCGCGGCCTTATCGACCGTCAGCCCCGCGAGGCTTATGCCTTCCATGCTGACATGCGGAAAAATCGTGTCCAGTCCGTTCGCATATGCGCCGAGCCCGAGCAGCCCGGCAAGAACGGCGGCAAAAACGGCGGCGGCGATGATGACGGCCCTTTTGCCGGACTTGCCTCCGCGCTTTGGCGCTTCGGCCCTTTCAGCGCGCGCAGGCCGCGCCGGCCTGGCAGACGCGCTCCGAACGGACGCTGCCGCGCTGCCGCGTGACCGCAGGGTTTCGCGCCCTTCCGTATGGCTGTGATTGCTCGGCCTTTCGCTTACTAGTTTCATGTTGTCCGCCTCCCCTTAATCGCGTGCCGTGATATGTTTTTATATTTTCCCGGTTTGGGGCTTCCTATCCGAAACTTGCCCGGCTGCCCGGCATTATATTGTCTCGCGCCCGGTCTGCGTAAGGGCCTCCGCTATCCAGGGATTCGCGCTCATCTTCGCCTGGGACTGAGCTTCCAGCAGGGTTCCGATCAGGATGTTTGAGAGAAGAAAGCCGGAAGAGCTGAAATGCCAGCGTCCGCCGCCGCTTTTGACCCAGCCTTTTTTTTCGTATTCGCCCAGAAGGTATTCGATCTTGTCGAAGCCGCTCCTGTAAACAGCGGTGTATTCTTTTCTGGAAATGCCGCGCACGGTCCTCATACCGAGCATGATATATTCTGCTGCCGTCTCCAGCCTGTCATTTTTTTCATAGTCGTCCACAAGGTCCAGATTATCGAACACGCCCGCGATATAGCGGTCGAGATCGCGCACATAGCTGTAGCGCACGCCGTCGACAAAGGAATGCGCGCTTGGGCCGAAGCCCATATAATCGTCCAGCAGCCAGTATTTGAGATTGTGCTTCGACGCCTTTCCCGGCAGGGCAAAGTTTGAAATCTCGTACTGCGGATAGCCGTAGCTCTCAAGAATCTCTGTCATGTAAAGATACATGTCGGCCTGATCGTCCTCATCGGGAAGCAGCTCCGAGCCGCGGTATTTGCAGATCGGCGTGCCGTCCTCGATTTTCAGCCCATAGCAGGAAAAATGCTGAGGGCGCAGGGCGATGCATTTGGAAAGGGTATCCGCCCAGTCGTTGCGTGTCTGGCCGGGAAGACCGTAGATCAGGTCGAGGCTGATATTGTCGAAGCCCTCCGCCCGCGCGGCCCTGACCGCCTGCTCCGCCTGCCTGAAGTCATGCTGCCGGCCGATCGTCCTGAGGATCGTGTCGTTGGCCGACTGCACACCGAGGGAAATGCGGTTGAAGCCCGCGCGCCTGAGTTGGGCAAGCTCCCCGCGCTTTACGCTGTCCGGGTTCATCTCAACCGTGACCTCCGAGGCCTTGAGCACCCGGGCCGAGCGCTTGAGCGCGTCGAAGATTCCGCAGAGCCTTTTTGCCCCGTAAAAGCCGGGGGTCCCGCCTCCGAAATAGACCGTGTCGATATAGTATGGCGCCATTTGCGGCGCGGTTTCCTCGATGTGCCTTATCAGAGCGCTCTGATATTTGTCCATTTTATTCTCCTGCCCGGCAAGAGAATAAAAATCACAGTATGCGCATTTGCCGGCGCAAAAGGGGATATGGATATAAACGCCCAGCGTACGCGTCATAGTCTGCGCTCCTTTCCTGCGTTTTATCTTACCGGCATTTTATATAAAATGCCGGAGACTGTCAATGCCGCGGGGCTGATACCCGACGACCGCTCTCCCGCGGGGGAAAGCGGTCGTCGGCAGGCAAAAGAGCCAAAACCGGCGCGTCAGAACAGCCCGCAAATCAGTTCCGTATATTCAGCCGGGTTTTCGAGCGGCAGGCCGGCGATGAGAAGCGCCTGGGAATGCAGGATCTTCGCGAGCTTTTCGGCCCTGTCCTTATCGGTTTCAAAAGCTTGCTCGAGCGACTTGAAGGCGGCATGGGAGGCGTTGAGCTCCAGCACCCGCCGGGCCTTGATCTTTTGGGACATATCGCCCTTCATCAGGGCAAAGTACTTCTCCATCTCGATGGAAATTTCGCCCTCGGACGTGAGATATACGGGATGGCTCTTCAGCTTGCGGCTGAGCCGGACGTCCGCGACGCCCTCGCCGAGCGTCTCCTTAATAAAATCGAGAAGCGTCCTGTACTGCGCCTGCTGTTTCTCCGCTTCGGCTTTTTCCTCCTCGGTTTCAAGGCCGAGATCGTCGTTTGTGATATTGCAGAACTTGACGTCCTCATAGCTCTCCAGTCTGCGGACGATGAAATCGTCCACATCGTCGGTCATATAGAGGATTTCGTAGCCCTTTTCGCGTATCTGCTCGGCCTGGGGCAGGCTCTCCGCGCTTGCGATACTATCCGTACAGACGTAATAGACGCGCTTTTGTTCCGGGAGCATTTTTTCCTTATATGCGCGCAGGGAAACGGGCTTTTTTTCCTTGCTTGAATAAAACATTAGCAGGTCGGTGAGCAAATCCTTTTTCTCGCCGTAGTTTTCGACGACGCCGTATTTGAGGTGAAGGCCGAAGGCGGCGTAGAACTTTTCATATTTTTCCGGCTCCTCGTCCATCAGGCGGCGAAGCGCGTTTTTGACCTTTTTTTCAATGTTGGTTTGGATGATCCTGAGCTGGCGGCCGCTCTGCAGCGTCTCTCGCGAGATGTTCAGGGGGAAATCCGGGCTGTCGACAACGCCGCGCACAAAGCGGAAGCAGCCGGGGATAACCTCCTTGCAGCGCTCCATGATCATCACGCCGTTGGAATAGAGCTGAAGCCCCGGCTCAAAGAGGTCGGAGAAAAAATTTGCCGGCGCTCTGCCCGGAATAAAGAGCAGGGCCTGATAGGCGACCTGGCCCTCGGCGCTGACGCGGATCGTTTCTGCCGGCGGCTCATAGTCGTAATAAATGTTCTGGTAAAATTCGTCGCTCTCCTCCTGGCTGACCTCGTCCTTCGGGCGCTGCCAGATGGGGACCCTGCTGTTGATCGTGCGTTCGACGGTTTTGGAAATCTGCTTCATAACGGGCTTGCCGTCCGCGTCGGTCTCCCCGGTTTCGACCTCCTCCGCTTCGACCGCGTCGATCACGATGGGCCAACGGATAAAGTCGCTGTATTTCTTGACGAGCTGGCCGATGGACATATCGTTTAAGAACCGGGTGTACTCGCTCTCCTCGGCATCCGGCTTAATGCGCATGATCACGTCCGTCCCGACGCCGTCCTTCTGCCACTCCTCGATGGTATAGCCGTCCGTCCCGGCGCTCTCCCATTTGTAGGCAGTGTCAGAGCCGTAGGCCCTGGTGATGACCGTAACCCTGTCCGAAACCATGAACGCCGAGTAGAAGCCGACGCCGAACTGCCCGATGATATCGAGATCGGAGGCCTCGCCGGATTTTTCCATCTCGTTTCTGAATTTGAGGGATCCGCTCCTGGCAATAACGCCGAGATTGCTTTCAAGCTCCTCCCGGGTCATGCCGATACCGTTGTCGGAGACGCTGATCATGCGCGTTTCTTCGGAAACGCCGATCTTGATTCTGAAATCCGCGCGCTGAAGTCCGACCCTTTCATCCGTCAGCGAGAGATAGCAGAGCTTGTCTATCGCGTCGCTCGCGTTTGAAATGATCTCGCGCAGAAAAATCTCAGGGTGCGTGTAGATCGAGTTGATCATCAGCTCCAGCACGCGTTTTGATTCTGTTTTGAACTGTTTTTTTGCCATAGCTTATAGTTACCTCCCAAGCAACAGAAAATTATAGCATAGCTATTATATTATCATATATTCGCCGTTTTTCAATATCAAATAGGAACAAAGCTCGGCGGGGTCGGGCACTTTATCTTTGTTTTTTGTCTTGACCCAGCGCTTTTAAAAGGATAAAATAGCAGCGGAAAGTGAGGGACAGGGCATGAGCGGTACGAGAAGGGTCATTTCAACAACGGAGGCGCCCTCGGCCATCGGGCCTTATTCGCAGGGCGTTGCGGTCAGCGGAACGGCGGTTTTCGTTTCGGGCCAGATCCCGCTCGACCCGGCGACGGGCGGTATCATCGGCGGGACGATCGAGGCGCAGACGCGCCGGGTTCTGGACAATGTCAAGGCCGTTCTGAGGGCGGCGGGAGCCGGGCTCGGAGACGTCGTGAAAACCACGGTCTTTCTCACGGATATGGACGATTTCGCGGCGATGAACGCGGTCTATACCGAGTTTTTCAAGGAAAACTGCCCGGCGAGAGCCGCCGTTCAGGTCGCCCGCCTGCCAAAGGACGTCCGGGTCGAGATCGAGGCCATCGCGTTTATCTGAGTCCTGTGGCGCCGCGCGGCAGAAAACTCCAGATAAAAAAAACGGGGGATATGAATGATGAGAACACGAAAGACAGGCCTCGCGAGAGTACTCTGCTTTGCTATGCTGTTCCTCTTGTGGGATACGACACCGGCCCTGGCTTCTCCCAGCTCCAGCCCGGACGATGATCCATTGTATGATTTTATCCCGCTGCCTGCGCCCGGCGACGTCTTGTTGAGCGACGGCTCCATTTCCGGCGGCGTATCCGGGGACGGTGCTGCGGTCGTCACGGAAGACGAAAACGGCTATACGGTCGATTACGGCATTACCAATGTGATGCGCGGAACGGCACCCGCGCCAAATGACGTATATTCCTCCGCCGCCGTGATCACGAACGACACCGGCGAAATTTTGGTGACGGATACTTTTGAAGCGCTGTCGTGGATCTTTATTACGCATAACGCGCCATATAACACCTATAATTACTATCGACAGGTAATGGACGAGTGGTTGATCTTCCAATTCAGCGTCAGCGACCCGGAGGGAACCCTTCGGGAGATCTGCCCGTATTCGACCGTAACAGACTTTGCCGATAATGCCGGTTACGCATTCCCCGATGAAGCGAACTCACATATTTACCCGCCAGAATCCCTGGATGGTCCCTACTATGCGAAAACCCCGATTCCTATTTCCGAGCCGATCACGCTGGGCCCCGGCGAAAGCCTGCGTGTTTCCTGGAATTTCGGCCTGGCGTGGGAAGCGACCTATGGAACGGAAAACATGGATACGGATTTCAATTTTCGCCTGCGTTTTAACCGGGCGGCGTCTGAGCCAACGCCTGAGCCGACACCCGTCCCGCCGCCTGAGCCAGCGCCTGTGCCGACCCCCCGACCCCCGACCCATGCGGCGTACGTGGTCGGCTACCCTGAAGGCGATTTCAGGCCCGAGGACTTCATGACACGGGCGGAGGCGGCAGCGATTTTCGCCCGTCTGCTTGCGGACAGGAACGGCGATGCCATACGCGGCCCTTACGCTTTCCCCGACATTGACGAGGATGCGTGGTACGCGGAATATGTGGCGTATCTCAAAAGCTGCGGGATTATCACGGGTTATCCGAACGGCAGCTTCGGCGCGGAAAACGCAATTACCCGCGCAGAGTTTACGGCTATGAGCGTCCGTTTCCATGAGTCGTACGCAGGGAAGGCCCTGAGCCAGACGGGGAGCAGACTGCTGAAAGACGTGCGGGACGGCCATTGGGCGGCGGCTGATATAGAGGCGGCGATTGCGAACAGCTGGATCTTAGGCTACCCCGACGGCACGTTCCGCGCCGAAGCGGATATTACCCGCGCCGAGGCCGTGACCGTTGTGAACCGCGTGATCGATCGGCCGGCGGATAAGGATTTTATAGATCAAAACAGTTCTTCCCTTGTTCGCTTTACCGACCTCTCAAGCGCACATTGGGCGTACTACGACATTATGGAGGCGGCTGTGACCCATGCGCTGCATACGTTGTCTATCGTATAGAGCCTGTAAAGCGGGCCTTATACCACGATTTAAAAGGCGGTTTGCCGGAAGAAGGAGTTGGACGCTATGAAGTTTACTATTACGGAAAAGAAAATCAAGGTATCTGATGAGATCAGGGAATATGCCGAGCGAAAGGTCGGCAAGATCGACCGTTTCTTCCGCGGAGACGCGGAGGCCTTTATCACTTTCAGTGCCGAAAGGGGCAGATACAAAGCGGAGCTCACCATTGAAAATAACGGGATGTTCTACAGGGTCAGCGAGCTGACCAGCGATATGCGCGCTACGATCGATTCGGCCTGCGCCGCGATCGAGCGGCAGATCAGGAAGAACAAGACCCGACTTGAAAAGCGGCTGCGCGAGGGCGTGTTCGACAGGGAGACTACGGACAGCTTCCTCCCCGGGGAAGAGGAGGAAAAGGTGTTTGAGCTCGTCCGCGCGAAGCGTTTTCCGATCAAGCCCATGACGCCGGAGGAAGCCATCCTGCAGATGAACCTGCTGGAGCACGCGTTCTTCGTCTTTAAGGATCAATCGGCGAACAACGCCTTTGCCGTAGTCTATCGGCGCCGGAACGGCGGCTATGGCATGATTTCCGACGCGGACTGAGGACGGGCACTGCGGGACTCAGGTAACGCTGAAAGCGCAAACAGGGAGCGGGCTTTGTCCGCTCCCTGTTTGCGGCCGGAGGGTCCGGCGCTACTCGGGGGCCTTCATGCTCTCAACCATGCTGATGTGCCTGAGCTTCCGGCGCATGATCAGGTCGACGAGCAGGCTGAAGGTCAGGGTCAGCGCCGCCGAATACACATAGCTGAACCAGCGTATCGTGCGGCCGAACATCATGCTGCTGAGCTCGGCGCTGGCGACAATATACCGGTGCAGGAAGATGCCCAGCGCCAGCCCGAAGGCCGTCCCGACCAGGGCAAGGAGCATGGACTCGCGGTTGACGTAGGCATTGACCTCGCGATCGGTAAAGCCGAGGACCTTGATGGTCGCGATCTCCTTGACACGCTCCGAAATATTGATGTTTGTCAGGTTATAAAGGACGACCAGGGCAAGCGCGCCCGCGCTGAGGATTACGACCGCAACGATCGTGTCGATCTTGCTGATCGCCTGGGAAAAGGCGTCCCGGGCGTTTGCGGTATAGCTGATGCCGTTCACGGCGCCGGTCAAAAGAATGCGCTTGCCGACATCGGTCAGAGACGCGCGTCCGCTCTCCGTCAGGCGGAGAAGCAGCGTGTTCTGCTCCGCGCGGCGGCCCATCGCGCTTTCATAACTTTGCCCGGTCATATAGACGTAATTCCGCAGATAATTTTCGCAGATGCCGCTGACCCTGAAGCTGCCCGTGAGCCCGTCCCTGGTGCGGAGCTCAACCGTGTCGCCGGCCCTCACCCCGAGCAGCTCGCACGCCTTTTCGGTGATGAGCACGCCGCCTTCCTCGATGGTGAGACGTTCCCCGCCGGTCCGGGTCATCAGCGCGGCGAAGCCCGAAAGGTCGGAGGCCCTTTCCGGGATAAAGGAGGAGATTTCGAGCGAGAGGCCGCCGTGGCTCAGCGTCACGCTTTCATAGCTGACGGTCGTGTGGGCGGCGATATTACCGCCGTCCGAAAGAAGCGCGTTCAGCGCGGGGCTTTCGCGCGCGTCTCCATCGGAGAGCGGCGCCATGATGTCGAAGGTCTGCAGAACGCCGAACTGCCTTTCGGGAATATCCGTAAACGAGTCGTGCAGGCCAAAGCCCGCGACGAGCAGGGCGGTACAGCCGGCGACGCCGATGGTCGTCATCATAAAGCGCTTTTTGTATCGGAAAAGATTCCGCGCCGTGACCTTATGCGTAAAGCGCAGGCGCCGCCAGATGAAGCCGATCCGCTCGAGCAGTACGCGTTTTCCCGGCTCCGGAGCCCTGACCAGCATGAGCTGCGCGGGTTTTTCCCGGAGCGTGGCGTAGCAGGCGTTCAGCGTCGCCAGAAGTGTGCAGAGGATGACGGCGCCGCTCGTCGTGACGGCGTAAAGGCCGTTGATGGGATAATAGAATCTCGGCAGCTCATACATCATGGTATAGGCGTTCCAGATCACGCCCGGAAAAAGCCGAAAACCGACAAGGACCCCGACGAGGCTGCCCAGAAGCGCGGCGGAAAGCGCGTACATGACGTATTTTGCCATAATATCCCGGCGGCTGTAG
Source organism: Oscillospiraceae bacterium (assembly GCA_031264545.1). Classification (GTDB taxonomy): domain Bacteria; phylum Bacillota; class Clostridia; order Oscillospirales; family Oscillospiraceae; genus UBA2658. The sequence continues at coordinate 24,906 of JAISDV010000055.1, forward strand.
CCCAGCGCTTTCATGGTGCCGATCTGCAGCCGTTCGTCCTCGACCATGCGGGTCATCGTCGTCAGCGCCACAAGCGCGGCGACAAGGAAGAAGAAAAACGGGAAGATCCTTGCGATGGCGTCGACCTTGTCGATGTTAGCCGCTATCGAGGCATAGCTGATGTTCTCTTCGCGCGTTGAAACCGTCCAGGCCGGCAGGCCGACCTCCTCCAAGGCCTCCTCTGCGTCGGTAAGCGCCTGCTTCGCGTCGGCGAGCGCCTGTTCCGCTTCCGTCTTCGCGCGCTCGTAGTCCTGCCTGCCCTGTTCGAGCTCGGCCTTTTTCTCGCTGAGGGCGGAAAGCCCGCTGAAATATTGCGCCCTTGCCGCGCTGAGCTCCGCTTGCGCGCCGGAGATCCGACGCTTCGCCTCGTCGAGCTGCTGACGGCCGGTCGCCTTCCGGGTATCCAGCTCCGCGCGTCCTGCGTCCAGCTCCGTCCGGGCGGCATCGAGCGCGCGCTTCGCAGCGTCCGCCGCGCCGAGCTTCAGCGCGAGCGCGGGCAGGCCCGCGTCCGCCGCGCCGGCCGTGGCCAGCCGCGCCGCGCCCTGCGCATAGGCCTGATAGGCTTCCCCCGCGGTGATCGCGGCGGCCTCAGCCTGCAGGCTGTCCTTTTCAAGCGCGAGGGCAGCCGACTCCCCGGCGTATTTTGCCTGCGCGTCCGGCGCCATCGCGGCAATTTCGGCCAGTCTTCCACCGATTTGGGTCAGCCGGGCTGACAGCGTCTGAAGTGTTCCGAGCTCAGCCGTCAGCTGCGGATAGCGCGCGGGGAGCTGCCGCAGGCCGGCGAAAGCCGTCTGCTGGGCCTCACTGAGCGCGTAGCCCTGAAGCGCGTCCTGCGCGTCCGCGAGCGTCTGTGTGACCGCGGTATAGCTGTCGGTCAGCTCGCCCTGCGCGTCCGAAAGCCGGGCCTCGGCCTCGGCAAGCTGCGTGTTCACGTCACGCTCCTGCCGCTCGAGGGCGTTCTGATTCTCTCTCAGCGTTCTTTCGCCTTCGCTTATCCCCGTCCACGCCTGGGCAAGCGTTTTTTCACCCTCCTGTATGCCGCGCTCTCCGTCGTCGAGCTGCAGCCGCGCGTCGGCCAGCTCCTCGTTCAGCGCCGCTTCCGCCTCTGCGTAGTCCGCCCGCGCGCCGGCCAGCTCCCGCCCGGCCTCCGCCATGAATGTGTTATAACGGGGACGGCTGCGTTTCCCGGCAAGGCGCTCAATGCTGTCCGCCACAGCGTCGACCGGCGCCTGATAGGCCTCCGTCAGGCTCGTCAAGGCTCGCGCGCCGCGCACGCCGATATAGACGTCCGTATAGAAGGACGTGGAGAAGCTGCTCTCGGGAACCAAAAGAAAAATATCGACTGTGCCGCTGCCGATAGTCGTATACTCCTTTTCAGCCGAAAAATATGGTGAGTAATCGGCGAAGCCCACAACGGCATAGGCCTGTGTGCTTAACAGCTCTGCCGCATTTTTGTCTCCCTGCGATATTTCTAAGGTGTCGCCTGTCTTGAACGTCGAAGCAGCGAGCGGGACATTGACAAGAACGCACTCTCCGTCCTTTTCCGGCAAGCGGCCGGAGCGCAGCTCAGGCTGGTTCAGCGCACCGTCCGAAATTGTCAGGCTGTGCAGGCGCGCGCTGTAGTCGTCGTTCTTTCCAGACGTCATCAGCACATCTGCGATATAGCCGGGCTGGACCGTTTCAACGCCGTCGAGCAGACGCAGCTGCGCAATATCCGCGTCTGTCAGGCCCAGGTCACCCATAACCCGGATATCGTACAGCGCCGACTCGTCGAAATACCTGTCGAAGGAATCGCGCATGTCCGGCGTCGCGGATAAAAGCCCGGCCAGAAAGCCGACGCCCAGCGCGACGATGGCGAAAATAGCGATAAACCGCCCGAGGGTATGCCTGATCGTGCGCAGGACATTTTTGCCGTAAGTAACGCGCATTACCACTCGATCCTTTCAACGGGCACGGGATTTTCGTTGAGCCCGACTCCGGTGACACAGCCGTTTTTGATGTGTATCACTCTGTCAGCCATGGCGGTGATCGCCGTATTGTGCGTGATGACGATAACGGTTCTGCCCGTGCCGCGGCAGGCGTCCTGCAGGAGCGCGAGCACCTGCTTCCCGGTCGCGTAGTCCAGCGCGCCTGTCGGCTCGTCGCAGAGGAGAATCTTCGGGTTTTTCGCCAGCGCGCGCGCGATCGAGACCCGCTGCTGCTCGCCGCCGGAGAGCTGGGCGGGAAAATTGTTGAGCCGCTCGGAGAGACCGACCCGGGCCAGCGTTTCCGCGGCCGGGAGCGGATCACGGCAGATCTCACCCGCGAGCTCGACGTTTTCGAGCGCCGTCAGGTTCTGGACAAGGTTGTAAAACTGGAAGACAAAGCCCACGTCGTGGCGCCGGTAGAGCGTCAGCCGCTTCTGCGAATAAGCGCTGACCTCTTGCCCGTCGAGCCGGATGACGCCCTCATCGCAGCTGTCCATGCCTCCGAGCATGTTCAGAACCGTGGTCTTTCCCGCGCCCTACGGCCCGACGATTACACAGAATTCGCCCTTTTTGATGTCAAAATTGACGTGATCCGCCGCGGCGATGACCGTTTCACCGGTCTTGTAGTACTTGCATACATCTTCAAAGTGCACATAAGCTTCCATAAATATCTCCGTATAACAGCCTTGCGCCGCAGGGAAAAGCGCGGCAATATCATATTAAAAATGATGTCTTGTTGTAATAATTATAAAATAGCCGCCTGGGTAGTCAAGTGCTTTTGTTGACTAGATTTTAACTAAACTGTGAACTTTTTAAGCAAAAAACCGGAGGAAGCTCAAAAATAGTTTCCATGAAACTATTTTTGAGCTTCCTCCGGCCGGTTTCGGGCCTTTTTATAGTTTGCCGTAGGCGAGCTATAAAAACCGCCATGCAGCGCGGGACGCGCCGCGGCATTGAATCCAAGCGCGTGCGCACATACGTGTAAAAAATAGTTTCACAGAAACTATTTTTTACTTGAATCTCAGGCTGATATCGAGGGCCTTCACACTGTGCGTCAGCGCGCCGACCGAAATGAAATCGACGCCGGTTTTCGCGACCTCGGCGAGATCACGCTCCCCCATATTGCCGGAGGCCTCGGTCAGCGCTCTGCCGCTGACGAGCGCGACCGCCGCCCGCATTTGAGGCACGCTCATGTTGTCGAGCAGGATGATGTCCGCGCCGGCCTCGAGCGCCTGCCCAACCTCGCCGAGCGTCCCGGCCTCGACCTCGATTTTCATGCCGTGTGGCACGTAGTCCCGCGCTGCCCGGACCGCCGCCGCGATGCCGCCGGACGCCGCGATGTGGTTGTCCTTGATGAGCACGCCGTCGGCCAGATTAAAGCGGTGGTTGCGCCCGCCGCCAACGCGCACGGCATATTTCTCGAGCATACGCAAGCCGGGAACGGACTTTCGCGTATCGCAGATCTTCGCCCCGGTCCCGGCCATCGCCTCGACCGCCGCGGCTGTCGCCGTTGCGATTCCGGACAGGCGCTGCATGAGGTTGAGCGCCACGCGTTCTCCCGTGAGTATCCCGCGGGAGGGGCCGCGCAGCTCGGCGATAAGCGCGCCCTTTTGGGCGCGGTCGCCGTCCTTCATACAAGGAATCAGCGCCGTGCGCGCGTCCAGAAGGTGAAACACGCGCGCCGCGACACCGATCCCGCAGACGACGCCGTCCGCCTTGGCGAGAAACCGGGCCTCGGAGCGGTTGTCCTCCGGAATGCAGCAGGCGGTCGTAATATCGCCGGTTCCGATATCCTCCCGCAGCGCGGAGAGGATCAGGGCGTCAAGTCCAATAATATCCATTGTAACGGTCCTTTCACCGCGCCGGGAAAAGGGCGCCTTGTCCGCGTCGCCGGCCGGCGGCGCGCCCGGGGCTTAATCCTCTCTGTAATGCGCGCCCGCGCTTTCTCTTCTGGCGAGAGCCGCCCTCAGAATGTCGGCCGCGAGTGTCGCGATATTCAGGGTTTCGATGTATTTCCGTCCCGGCCGGAAGCCGCCTTGCAGCGCGCCGGCAATTTCAGATATGCGTCCGAGCGCCCGGGTCAGATCCTTTTCGTTGCGCAGGACGCAGCCGTTGTCGTTCATAAGCTGCTGGATTTCCGCGCGGAGCGCGTCGAAATCCAGCGCGGCGGCCGGACGCTTCCCGGTCCGCGGCGGAACGGCTGTTTTCATCCTGTCTGTTTCGGAAAGCCGGCCGTTGATATGCGCCGCGGCGCGGCGGCCGAAGACCAGACACTCGAGCATGGAGTTCGAGGCAAGACGGTTGGCGCCGTGAACACCGGTCGAGGCGGCTTCGCCGCAGGCATAAAGACCCGCAACACGCGTTCTGGCATTGAGATCGGTTTTAATGCCGCCGATCAGGTAATGCTGCACCGGGCACACGGGTATCCAGTCCCGGCTCATGTCGATGCCGCGCCGGAGACACTCGGTAAAAATCGTCGGGAATCTTTGCGCGAGATAATCGCGCGGCCGGCCGGTGATGTCCACAAAGACATGGCTTTCACCGCGCTTAATCAGCTCGCGGGTGATCGCTCTGGCGACGATATCGCGCGGGGCAAGCTCGCCCAGCTCATGCCGGCCGGTCATAAAGCGCTCGCCCGCCGCGTTCCTGAGCAGGCCGCCCTCACCGCGGACGGATTCCGAAATCAGAAAGGCGCGGTTCTCGTGCCGGTCCGACCACAGCCCGGTCGGATGGAACTGGATAAACGCCATATCCCTCAGCTCCGCCCCGGCCCGGGCGGCGGCGGCGAGCCCGTCTCCGGTCGCGACCGAGGGGTTGGTGCTGATTTTGTAAAGCTGGCCGATACCGCCCGTCGCAAGGACGACATTCGGCGTGTCGATAATAAAAAGCGCGTCCGTTTTATCGAGCACGGCGCAGCCGGAAACCGCGCCGCTTTCATCCGTCAGAATATCGGCGCAGAAGTTATGCGGCATGAAAGTCACGTTTGGCCTGACCGAGACGAGCTGCGCCAGTGCCTTGACCGTCTCGCGGCCGGTCGCGTCGCCGCCGGCGTGGACGATCCGCCTGCGCCTGTGGCCGCCCTCGCGCGTAATATCGAGGTCGCCCTCGCTGTTGAGATCGAAGGGCACGGCCATGTCGATCAGGCTCCGGATATCCCGCGGCCCCTCGGAAACGAGAACCCTCACCGCGTTTTCGTCGCAGAGACCGGCTCCGGCGGTTATGGTGTCCTCATAGTGGTACAGGGGGGCGTCGTCAATGGAGATCGCCGCCGCGATACCGCCCTGGGCCAGCCAGGAATTGCTGACCTCGGCGTCCTCCTTGGTCAGTATGCAGCAGGAACGCTTTTCATCGATATGAAGCGCCGTGTACAGCCCGGCTATTCCCGCACCGATCACGACGACGTCAAATTTCATATGCGGAGTGGTGTCGGAAAACGCGTCCGTTGCAAATCTCATAGCCGCAGCGCCTCACAAAAAATACTGTAATGCCCATTGTAACAACTCTGTAAATGTTTTTCAACAGTAATTTGTTCGAGCGATTTTCGCGGCGTTTCGCGCTGAGGATTCAGGGTTTAGATTTTTTTGCGGATTTCCGCCCCGGTCCCGCGGCAGCCGAGCGGCGTTTTGCCCGCGCTCATCGTATCGGCCGTGCGGAAGCCCTCCGCAAGAAGCGCCTCCACGGCCCGTTCGATCGTGGCTGCCTCCTCCGTCATGCCGAAGGAAAAACGCAGCAGCATCGCGGCGGAGAGTATCATGCCGATCGGGTTCGCCTGATCTGTTCCGGCAAGGTCCGGCGCGCTGCCGTGGATCGGCTCATAAAGCCCGCGCGCACCATCGCCGAGACTGCTTGACGGGATCACGCCAATCGAGCCGCTGACCATGCTCGCCTCATCCGAGAGAATGTCACCGAAAAGGTTTTCCGTCACGATCACGTCGAACTGGGCAGGGTCGCGCACGATCTGCATCGCGCAATTGTCGACATACATATGCGAAAGTGTCACGTCAGGATACTCTTTGGCAATTTCCGTCACAACCTTACGCCAGAGCTTGGAGCTGTCAAGCACGTTCGCCTTGTCCACAGAGCAAAGCTTTTTCCGGCGTTTCGCAGCCGTCTCGAAGCCGACGCGGGCGATGCGGGCGATTTCATGCTCGGAATAGCCCATAACGTCCTTCGCGTAATATTCCCCATCCAGCTTCTCCGTGCTGTGCTCACCGAAATAGGCCCCGCCGATCAGCTCGCGCACAACGATAAAATTGATGCCCCTGTCGGCGATTTCCGGTTTGAGCGGGCTGGCATCGCGCAGCTCGCCGAAAAGGCGGGCAGGCCGCAGATTGGCGTAAAGCCCCAATCCCGCGCGCAGCCTGAGCAGCCCGCGTTCAGGACGCTTCTCCTTGGGCGCGTGGTCCCATTTCGGCCCGCCGACCGCCGAGAGCAGCACACTGTCGGCCGCGAGACAGGCTTCGAGACTTGCCTGCGGCAGGGGGTCACCAAAGCGGTCGACGGCGTTTCCGCCAATCGGCGCCTCCGCATATGCAAAGGTATGCCCGAATTTCTCCGCGACCCTGTCCAGCACGGCAAGCGCCTGCGCCATGATTTCCGGGCCGATCCCGTCGCCCCGGACGACCGCGATCGTTTTGTTCATCCGGCGCCTCCCGCGATGGACGCCATGAGCCCGCCCTTGGCGATCATGTCCGCGATAAAGCCGGGAAAGGGCTGGGCTGCATAGTGTGCATTTTTCGTCAGGTTCGTAATAACGCCCGTGTCGAAATCAATGCACAGCTCGTCGCCTTCGGCAATGTCTTCCGCCGCTTGTTCGCTTTCCAGGATAGCAAGCCCGATGTTGATCGCATTCCTGTAGAATATCCGCGCGAAGCTCTTGGCAATAACACAGGAAATACCGCTGGCCCTGATCGCGATCGGCGCGTGCTCACGCGAGGAGCCGCAGCCGAAATTGACGCCGGCGACTATAATATCGCCCGTCTTCACCCGCGCGGTAAAATGCCTGTCGAGGTCCTCCATACAGTGGGCGGCAAGCTCCTCCGGGCTCTGTGTCGCCAGATACCGGGCGGGAATGATCACGTCCGTGTCGATGTGATCGCCGTATTTGATGGCCTTACCCTGTGCTTTCATAGGCCCGCACCCTCCTCCATGATCTCTCTGGGATGGCTGATATGCCCTGTTATCGCGCTGGCCGCGGCGACCGCGGGCGAAGCCAGATAGACCTCGCTTTCCGCATGGCCCATGCGCCCGACGAAATTGCGGTTCGTCGTCGAGACCGCGCGCTCGCCGGCTGCGAGTATACCCATATAGCCGCCGAGGCAGGGGCCGCAGGTGGGCGTGGAGACGATACAGCCGGCCTCCATGAAAATCTTGGTGTAACCGCGCGCGATGCATTCCATATAGATTTTCGGCGTCGCCGGAATGACGATGCCGCGCAGGCCCTTTTTGATTTTCCGGCCCTCGAGTATCTCCGCGGCCGCGGCCATATCCGCGATATTGCCGTTGGTGCAGGAGCCGATCACGACCTGGTCGATCGCGATTTCCGCGCCCTCGACCGCCGGGCGCGCGTTCTCCGGCAGATGCGGCCAGGAAACGGTGCAGGGTATTTCGGACAGGTCGAGGTCGATCACGCGGGCGTATTCCGCGTCCGGGTCGGCCGCGTAGGCCGTCCATTCCCGGTCCCGGTGATCCCGCATATAGTCGCGGGTTATATCGTCCACGGCAAAAATGCCGTTTTTCGCGCCTGCCTCGATCGCCATGTTCGCAATGGTGAGCCGGTCGCTCATCGTGAGGTCTGAAAGCCCCCAGCCGGAGAATTCCAGCGACTGGTAGAGCGCCCCGTCGACCCCGATCAGGCCGATCAGATGGAGAATGACGTCCTTTCCGCTGACCCACCTGCCTTTTTTGCCGGTGAGATTAACCCTGATCGCGGCGGGAACCTTGAACCAGGTCTCGCCTGTCGCCATCGCCGCCGCCATATCGGTCGAGCCGACGCCGGTGGAAAACGCGCCGAGCGCGCCGTAGGTGCAGCTGTGGCTGTCCGCGCCGATAGCGGCCTCTCCCGGGGCGATCAGCCCCTTTTCGGGAATCAGTGCGTGCTCGACGCCCATTTCGCCCACGTCGTAAAAGTGCGTAAGGCCGAAGCGCCGGGCAAAGCCGCGGCATTTTTTGCAGCCTTCGGCCGCCTTGATGTCCTTGTTCGGAACAAAATGATCCATCACGAGCGCGATCCGCGCGCCGTCCGTCACCCGGTCGAAGCCGGCCGTCTCGAACGCGTCGATCGCGACCGGAGCGGTAATGTCATTTCCGAGCACGAGGTCGAGCCTGGCCTTGATGAGCTGGCCCGCCCGCACCTCGGGCAGCCCGGCGTGGGCCGCGAGGATTTTCTGCGTCATTGTCATCGCCATAGCGAAACTGTCCTTTCGGAAGAAGTGCGGCGGCGCTCAGTATTTGGCGCCGACCGCCTTGTTGATACCGTTGATATAAGCGCGGATAGCCGATTCGATCACATCCGTAGACAGGCCGCAGCCTGTATAAAGGCCGCCGCCGCAGCGCAGCTTGACGACGGCCTCGCCCATTGCGTCCTCGCCGTCGGTCACGGCGTTGAGGCTGAAGCTTTCGAGCGATACCGCGAGCCCCGTGATCTTGTCGACGGCCTTAAATGAGGCGTCGATCGGCCCGGAGCCGATGGCGGCTTCCTCGGCAACGCCGTCATCCCGCCGGATTTTGACGCAGGCGAGGTTCGTGATGCCTGTTCCGGCGCTGACAACGTGTCCCAGCAGCTCGTAGGTGGCGGACCCGCTGTGGCTGCTCGCCAGGGCAAGGGCTTCGATGTCGCTGTCTGTCAGGTTCTTTTTCTTGTCTGCGAGCGCCTTGAAGCGGACGAAGATCGCATCCAGCTCTTCCTTCGTGACCTCATAGCCGAGCTGCGCCAGACGGTCGCGCAGGGCATGCTTGCCGCTGTGCTTGCCGAGCACCATCGCGTTCTGCGGGATGCCGACGTCCGCGGGCCGCAGGATCTCATAGGTCAGAGCATTCGCCAGAACGCCGTGCTGATGGATGCCGCTCTCGTGGGCAAAGGCGTTCGCGCCGACGATGGCCTTGCTCGGGGCGACCGGAACGCCTGTGACGGAGGAAAGCAGCTTGCTCGTCCTGTAGATCTGGCGGGTGTTCACGCGCGTCTCCGCCTGATAATATTCCCGGCGGGTGTGCAGCGCCATAACGAGCTCCTCGAGACTGGCGTTTCCGGCGCGCTCGCCGATGCCGTTGATCGTACACTCGACCTGGGAAGCGCCCGCGCGGACGCAGGCCAGCGAGTTTGCGACGGCCAGGCCGAGGTCGTCGTGGCAGTGGGCGGAAATGTCCACGTTTTCAATGCCCGGCGTGTACTCGCGCAGGTAACGGATCAGCTCGAACATCTCCTGCGGGGTCGAATAGCCGACCGTATCGGGAATATTGATGACCGTCGCGCCCGCTTCGATGGCTGTCCCGCAGCACTTGACGAGAAAATCCCGATCCGAGCGGGAGGCGTCCTCGCAGGAAAATTCGAGGTCCGCGCAAAGGGCCTTGGCATACGAAACATGCTTTGCAATACTCTCCAGGACCTGCTCTCGCGTCATTTTCAGCTTATATTCCATATGTATATCGCTGGCTGCGAGGAAAATATGAATGCGCGGGTACTTCGCGTCCTTCACGGCATTCCACGCGGCGTCAATATCGCCCTGTGTGCAGCGGGCGAGACTGGCGACCTGGCAGCTTTTTACAGTCCGGGCGATAGCTTCAACGCTTTTGAAGTCCTCCGGGGAGGCGATCGCGAAGCCGGCTTCTATAATATCAACACCCAGCGCGTCGAGCTGTTTGGCGATCTGCAGCTTCTCAGAGAGGTTCATGCTGCAGCCGGGGGACTGCTCACCGTCGCGCAGAGTGGTGTCGAACACCTTGATTTTTCTCATAACCACAGTTCCTCCTCATTTATGTCCGGAAAATAAAACAACTCCGTCTCCCTGAAAGAAGACGAAGCTGAAACTCCGCGGTACCACTCCAATTGGCAGCAAGGCTGCCCGCTTTCGACATCTCATACGAAATATCGCCTCGTTGATAACGGTGAGGAGACCCGTTCACACCTACGGCCCCCGAAAGGCTTTCAATGGACTGCTCAAGGGTGAGTTCGCCTTTTCCCGGCATACCGCTTCGCACCGAACAGCGGCTCTCTGAATGCCGACGGGCAGGCTTTTTCCCTGTCACTGCATTTTTGCTTTGTTATGTTAAAGGCTACACAAAGTTTCCGCGTTTGTCAAGAGGGGCAAAAGAAAAAATTTCTTTTTTCTGCAGTCTTATGCGTCTTTACCAAAAGAGATGGGGAGTAAGACAGATTTTGTTGTGGAGATATACGGCGTCCCGGCCTAAAAACCGGGGCGCCCGTAAAAAACCGGCGGACCTGACCGGTTTTCAAAAAAATAAACAGTTGACAAGCGGCGTTTTCGTGATATAACATGAGAATAATCCTATAGCTTAAATGCTTTGATGGGAATGAGTAAGCTGGAAAGCGCGCCGCAGCGAGCTGCCGCCTCGGTGAAAGGCAGCGCCGGTTTCCGGGTGAATGTCCTCCCGGAGCAGTTTGCTGAAGGGCGGGGGCTCCGCCTGTGTAAGCATAACCGGTATCGCCCGTTACAGCGTCCGGCGTTGACTGACGCCGCAGAGTGGTTTCTTCGGAGCGGTGCAGCGCGCCGGGGAAGCAATAAGAGTGGTACCGCAGAGGTCGTACAGCCTTTGTCTCTTGATGTTTTCATATAAGAGACAGGGGTCTTTTTGTTTATTCGGTCTGATTTTTTGCTTCTGATCTTGGATTTGGCGTGCGGTGCCGGAGAAAGGCGAAAAGCTTCAATGGGGAGGAACGAGACTTGAAACTGACAGGCGCGGAAATCATTATCGAGGTGCTGATCGAGCAGGGCGTCACCGATATTTTCGGTTATCCGGGCGGCGCCGCGCTCAATATCTATGAGGCGCTATACCACAGGCAGGACAGAATAAAGCATTATCTCGCGGCGCATGAGCAGGGCGCGACCCACGCGGCGGACGGTTATGCCAGGGCGACGGGAAAAACGGGCGTGATCCTGGCCACGAGCGGCCCCGGCGCGACAAACACGGTGACGGGCATTGCGACGGCCTATCTCGACAGCGTCCCCATGGTGGTCATAACGGCCAACGTCGGCACGAGCCTGATCGGAAAAGACAGCTTCCAGGAGGTTTTCATCGTCGGCATCACCCAGCCCGTGACCAAGCACAACTACGCCGTGCGCGACATCACAAAGCTGGCCGAGACTCTCCGGGCGGCTTTCAGGATCGCGGGCAGCGGCAGGCGCGCGCCCGTCCTCGTCGATATTCCCAAGGATATTACGGCGGCGCTTTGCGAATTCACGCCCGCGCCGCGCTGGACGGAGCCGAAGGCGTCCTCCGCGCCGGTAAGCGCGCTTGAAAAAGTCGCGGCCCTGCTTGAAAAAGCCGAGCGGCCTGTCGTCTGCTTCGGCGGCGGCATCATCAGCAGCGAGGCCGGGGAGGAGCTGGTCGAATTCGTCAAAAAGGCGAAGCTTCCCACCTGTCACACGATCATGGGAACCGGCGTCATCGGCTTCGGCGACGGCCTGGATATGGGCCTCGTCGGTATGCACGGCAGCATGACCGCAAACTGCGCCATCGACGAAACCGACCTGCTGCTGGCTATGGGCACGCGCTTTTCCGACCGCGTCGCGCTGAACCCGCGCGACTTCGCCCCGCACGCGGCCATCGTCCAGTTTGATATCGACGAGAGTGAGATTCGAAAAAACGTCCTCATCGACCTCGCCGTCCTCGGGGATCTGAAGATGGAGCTCCGGCAGCTTATTCCCCTGATAGGAGAAAAAGATCGCCCGGAATGGCTTAACAAGATAGCTTCATGGAAAAAGGAATATGATCTGGTAAACGGAAAGGACATTCCGGGCATTCGCCCCCATGAAATCATGGCGGTTATCGGGGAGAAGGGCGGGCCGGAGGCCGCTATCACGACGGATGTCGGCCAGCACCAGATGTGGGCGGCGCAGTTCTGCAAAAAAACGCGGCCGCGCGGCTTTCTGACGAGCGGCGGCTTAGGCACGATGGGCTTCGGTTACGGCGCCGCCATCGGCGCCGCGGTCGCGCTCGGGGGCCGGCCGGTTTTCCATATCACGAGCGACGGCAGCTTCCATATGAATATGAACGAGGCCTGCACTGCCGTGTCGAATAAATTGAAGGTCATCACGGTTATTCTGGACAATAGGGTGCTCGGTATGGTACACCAGTGGCAGAGGGATTTTTACGGACGGCATTTCATTGCGACTGAGCCGGAGCGCGAAACGGACTACGTCAAGGTAGCCGAGGGCTTCGGCGCCCGCGGCTTCAGGGCGGAGACCCGTGAGGAATTTGAAAAGGCGGTCGGCGCGGCGCTGGCCGGCGGCGGCCCGAGCTGGATCGTCTGCCCCATCAGCCGGGACGAGAAGGTCCTGCCGATGATCCCGAACGGCGGCACGGTCCGTTCCGCGATTCTGGAATAAGGAGTGTGCAGGATGAACGGTAAAAAAGCCATAGTAGCGCTGCTCGTTGAAAACAACGCCAACGTGCTCACCCGCGTTTCCATGCTCTTCGGCCGGCGCGGCTACAATATCGATTCCCTGACCGTGTCGGAAACGAACGACCCCGCGATTTCGCGTATCACCATCACCGCGCAGGGCGACGACAGGATCATCGAGCAGATCATCCTCCAGACAAAAAAGCTCGTCGAGGTCAAGGCCGTCCGGCTTGAGGACGAAAACGAGGCGATCCTGCGGGAGCTGCTGCTCGTCAAGCTCGAGGCGGACGAGGCCATGCGGGCCGCGATACGTGAGATCTGCGATGTTTACAAAGCCGGCATTGTGGATTTTTCGGCGGAGAGCATTGTCTGCGAGCTGACGGGAAAGCCCAGCAAAATTAACGGATTTCTGGACGTTATCGGAAAATACCGGATATTGGAGCTCTGCCGGACGGGTGTGACGGCTATCGACCGCGGCGGCAAGATCATGCTCTGCGAAAACAAAGAGAGCCACAAATCCTGACCGCGGCAAGCGGCGGGAGCGCGGATAACAAAAATAAAAGCCTGCGAATAGAAAGTCAATAGCAAAAAGAGAAATAATTCACAGGAGAAGAAGCGCGTAACAAAGAAGCCGCTGCGATCGAAGAGAACGTACCGGCCAATCGAAA
>JAISDV010000090.1 GCA_031264545.1 Oscillospiraceae bacterium
AACTCTCAACTGTCAACTGAACGCAGCGCAATCAGGAGTAAAATGAAAGCTACCTCACATTTCGCAATGGCACATCTGTTATACGCCGCCTTCCGGACGCGCGGCATCTATCTGAATCGCACCGCTTTCGTATATGGCAATATCCTGCCGGATCAAACCCCGGCGATGTGGGTTGCTCCGCACTTCAGCAGGGTCTGTTCACGCCGGTCCGCCGAAATCCTCAATACGCTTTCACGGCTGCCCTTGCCCGATTCCGGAAGGGTCGGCGCGGAGTATTCCAAAGAGCTCGGCATCATGTGCCACTTTCTCTGCGACTATTTCTGCTTTGCGCACAACGCGGATTTTTCCGCCGGTCTGAAGCAGCACGTCGCCTATGAAAACGAGCTGGACGCCTATCTCCGCAAAAACTGCCTGGAGACGCTCGATCTCGACGGGCGCGCGCCTTTGCCGCCGCTCTCCGGTCCCCGCGCGCTGATCGCGCGCACCGAGGCCCTCAAGCGCGCCTACGCCGAAAAGGGACATTCCCTGCAAAGCGGACCTGCGCTTTGCTTTCGAGGCCTGCACAGCGGCGGTCACCGGGCTGACAGCCTGCTCGAAAAGGCTTCCGCAGGCCCGCGCAGGCCATGATGATGAGGATTTCGCGTCGGCGCTCAAGGGCTATGAGACGGGAAAAAACCTCATTTTCCGCGTGTTCTTTTTCAAATACCGCAACAGCGACCTCTTTTTTCTGCCGGAGCTCATGCCGCCGATCGGCACATATTGAGACCCTGTTTTCATAAGTGCGCAGCATCAGCCCCGCCTCGGCGGGGCCGATGCTTTCTGCTTTATCCCTCAATCACCGGCCGATTTTATTCGGCGGCGCTGATATCCGCGATGAGGTCGACGACCTTGTTGGAATAACCCCATTCATTGTCATACCAGGCGACAAGCTTAACGAACCTTTCGTTGAGCATGATGCCCGCGGCCGCGTCGAAAACGGAGGTGCGCGCGTCGCCGATGAAGTCTGAGGACACGACCGGCTCCTCGGTGTAGCCGAGGATACCCTTGAGCTCGCCCTCGGCGGCCTCCTGCATGGCCCTGCGGATCTCGTCATAGCTCGTCGCGGTTTTGAGATTGGCCGTGAGGTCGACAACGGAGACGTCCAGCGTGGGGATACGGAGGCTCATGCCGGTGAGCTTGCCGGACAGCTCGGGAATGACCTTGCCGACGGCCTTGGCGGCGCCTGTGGAGGAGGGGATGATGTTGCCGGAGGCCGCCCTGCCGCCGCGCCAGTCCTTGACGGACGGCCCGTCAACGGTGCGCTGCGTGGCGGTGGTGGCGTGGACGGTGGTCATCAGGCCGCTCTCGATGCCGAACCTGTCGTTGACGACCTTGGCAAGGGGCGCCAGGCAGTTGGTCGTGCAGGAGGCGTTGGAAACGACCTTCATGTCGGGTGTGTAGGACTTATGGTTGACGCCCATGACAAACATCGGCGCATCGGAGGAGGGCGCGGAGATAACGACTTTCTTTGCGCCTGCCGCAAGGTGCGCGCCGGCTTTCTCCGTCGTGGTGAAAAGCCCGGTGGATTCGACGACGAAGTCTGCGCCGACTTCTCCCCAGGGAAGCTTGCCGGGGTCCTTCTCGCTGAAAACCGGGATGGTCCTGCCGTTTACGAGGATGGCCTTGTCGGTGTGGCCGACCTCGCCCCTGAATCTGCCGTGCACCGTGTCGTACCTGAGCATATAGGCCATATAATCCGGCCCGATCATATCGTTGACGCCCACAAACTCGATGTTCTCATTATCGAGCCCGGCACGGAAAACAAGCCTGCCTATCCTGCCGAATCCGTTGATTCCTACTTTGATCTTTTTCATGTTAAGCCCTCCTTAATTCTGCGTAAGACACGCTTAGGATACATTTTTTCGCTTATTTATCGACGCTGCGGGAGAAGGAAACGCCGTCCTTGTGCAGGTAGATGTCCAGCTTGACTCTGTCTGCCCGAATCAGGCTCTGGGTGTATTCATAGATCAGGCCGGTTTCCGTCCTGGTCCTTCTCTGGACCGAAAAGGCGCAGCTGCCCGGCCTGCAGCCGAGAATTTCCGCTTCCTCCCTGCCGAGAACAACCGCTTCATAGCTGTCGACCGCCGAGGACGGCGCGATGCCGACTTCGTAGAGCAGGCTGTAGAAGCTGTGCGTTCTGAGAAGCTCCCGCGTGAGTCTCGGATAAAGATACTGCGGGTAAAAAGAGGTTTCCAGAATAAGCGGCTCGTTATTGACGTTGCGGATTCGCGTGAAGCGGTAAACGCGCTTGTCCGAGGAGCTGAGCTCGAGCATTTTCATGAGGTCCGGCGTGGGCGTGATGATCTCGAATTCGATCAGCGTCGAAGAAGGGGTCAGTCCCATCGAGCTGATCTCAGAGGTAAAGGAATAGACATTCTCCGTTTTTCTGCGCATCTTGGGCTCGGCGACAAAGGTTCCCCTGCCCTGCTTGCGCACGACAAGACCCTCGGCCTCGAGCGAGCCGATAGCCTGGCGGACGGTGCTGCGGCTGATATTGAAGGTCCTGCAAAGCTCCGCCTCGGAGGGGAGCAGCTCGCCTGCGCCGAGCGTGCCGGCCGTGATATTGCGTTTCACAATGCTCACAAGCTGAGAATAGAGCGGAATATCGCTGTCCAGGGATAATGCGCTGAGAAGTACCGGATTCGTTTCCACTGAAAACACCCCAATTACTTGTTCATGTCGTACACGTCATTATAATCATTATAAGCGTATTTCCGAAATAATACAAGTATTATTTACATTGGAGAACAAACAGGCGGTTTGAACGGAATCCGTTTTTTATGAAATCCGCGCATGTGCGCACTACGTGCGCATACGCTTGAATTTAAGCCGCGGCACGGGACGCGCCGCAGGGCAGTTTTTATAGTTTACCGCGGGCAAACTATAAAAA
>JAISDV010000044.1 GCA_031264545.1 Oscillospiraceae bacterium
GCGCCGTACATGACGCCGTGATCTGTGACGGCAAGCGCGGTCTGCCCCAGATTTTTGGCGCAGTCGGCCATCTCCTCTATACGGCAGGCGCCGTCGAGCAGACTGTACTCCGAGTGCACATGCAGATGGACAAACGACATTTTTAACTCCTTTTCTCTTAGAACCAGTATACACAGCGTGGAATGGCGGATAAGCGAGACATTATTTCGCCGTGCAAGGCAAATTTTTGCGGGAATACTTGATGTATTTCAAAAAAATTTAACGCGGAGCGGCGGAACAATGTCCGTTTAGACAGCGTTTCGCGCTGTGTATACGGGTTCTTAAACGTTTCAGCGCCGGTGCTCAGTCAGCTTTCTCAGCCTGTGGCTGATGCAGGACTTGCTGACAGGCGGGATGGCAAGGGCGGCCAGATCCGTCAGGCTTGCCTCGGGATTGGCGATGCGCAGAAGCGCGGCCTCGCGCAGCTTTTCCGGCAGCGCGTCAAGTCCTGCCGTGCGCTCGATTCGCCGGATGGCCTCGAGCTGCTCTTCCGCTGCGAGCACGATCTTGTCGGCGTTGGCGCTGTCGCAGTTGACACGGCGGTTAACGGCGTTGCGCATATCCTTTTCGACCTTCGCGGACATGATCCCCATCGCCGAAACCGGCGCGCCCAGCAGGGTAAAGAAATCCTCGATGGTCTCGGACTGCTTGAAATAGATCACATAGTTGCCCCCGCGGGACGCGTCCTTGGGTAAAAACCCCAGCTCCAGCAGGATGGAAAGGGTTTCGCGGCTGACGTTGTAGTGATCCGTCACAAGCTCGAGGTGATAGCTTTTGGCCGGGTCGGTGATGCTCCCCCCCGCGAGGAAAGCGCCCCGCAGAAAGGCCGCCTTGCAGCAGTCGCTTTCAAGCACGCCGAGGTTGATGTGGTGGGCGAGTATGCCCTTGGCCTCATAGCCGTAGGTCCCGTAAACGCGGCGGATATGCTCCCGGCTGGTCAGCGTCAGAGTTTGTTTGCCCTTGACGTCCGCCGCGGGCACAGAATCAAGGCCGAAACCGAAGGCCTTCCTGAAAAGTCTCGGCAGCCTTTCGGCCAGCTCGGCGCTGGAGGTGACAATCCGGATTTCGTCCGCCGTGAACATATTGCAGAACAGCAACGTCCCGTAGACCTCCGCGACGGCACAGCAGCGCCTCGAGAGCGGTTCCCGGCACAGCTCGGCTTTCGTATCCGAAGAAAAAGACATGGTCACACCCCGCTTATATTTGTCTGCCGCGATGCTCAGGTGTTGAATATCCTCGTCGGGGATTTCTCGCGGTACAGGCTCATGATCTCCAGCGCCAGGCGCTTTGAGTCGTGCCGGGCGAGGCCGCCCGAGCAATCGAGCATGGGGCGGAGCACAGTCTCGACGCCCAGCTTTTCGAGCGCCGGGATATCCACCGCGGTCTGGCAGGCGCCTTCCTTCCGGTAGCTTGCGGCAACGTGAGCGGGCAGGGGCGCGCTGTTGGCCAGGCAGTAGTCGAAAAGCTTTCCGCCGGAATGGGCAAAAAGCGCCCGCACATGGTCGGAAGCGGTGTAATGCTCGGTTTCCCCGTCCTGCGTCGTGACGTTCAGTACGTATATGCGAAGCGCCTTCGCGCTTTCAATGGCGCTGACGATACCCTCCGTCAAAAGATTCGGAATGATGCTCGTATAAAGGCTGCCGGGGCCGAGGAGGATCAGGTCCGCCTCGCTGATGGCCGCGAGACTGTCCCCAAGCGCGGGCGGCTTTTCCGGGATCAGCGAAACCTGGGAGATCCGCTGATCCGTCTTTTTCTTATGCGCCGTGATTTTCGATTCGCCCAGCACCTTCGTGCCGTCGTCGAAAAACGCCAGCAGACGGACATCCGCCGTCGTGACGGGAAGCACCCGTCCCGTGATGGCCAGAACCTCGCTCAGGCGGCGCACCGCTTCGTAAAATGAACCGGAAAGGTCGGTCAGCGCGGCGAGAAAGAGGTTCCCTAGGCTCTGTCCCCGCAGCAGCCCTTCTGAAAAACGGTAGCTCAGAAGCTGCTCCATGGCCGGCTCTGTGTTCGCAAGCGCCGAGAGACAGTTTCTCACATCCCCGGGCGGCGGCATACCCAGCTCATCCCTGAGCCTTCCGGAGCTGCCCCCGTCGTCCGCCATGGTCACGATCGCCGTGAGCTTCGAGGTGCGGAGCTTCAGGCCCCGAAGCATATTTGAAAGCCCCGATCCGCCGCCGATGGCGACGACAGACGGCTCGGATTGCTGCTTTGACATGGTTTCCTCACATTCAGGACGGCGGCAGGACGCCGAAGCCTCCGGCGCGGGTCAGGCCGCGCGGCGATTATTTCATAATATCCCTGTTGATGTTCTGCGCGGGGTAATCCAAGCGCTCGATATAGTTTGTCAGCTCACGGGCAATGGCGACGGAACGGTGATGCCCGCCCGTACAGCCGATGGAAACCGTCAGGCTCATTTTTCCCTCCTCTTCATAGAGCGGGAGCAGAAATTTGAGCATTTCCCGGAGCATATCCAGAAATTCCCTCGTCACACCGTTCTGAAGCACGAAGCGGCTGACCGGCTCGTCAAGACCGTTAAGCTCCCGCAGCTCCGCGACATAGAAGGGATTCGGCAGGAAGCGGACATCGAAAACCAGATCAGATTCGAGTGGGATTCCGTGCTTGTAACCGAAGGAGATGACATTGACCACGAGCTTCCGTTTGCAATCGTCGCCGACAATAAGCCGGAAAACCTCGCGTTGGAGCATACTGAGCGTGAAATTGCCGGTATTGATTACATAGTCCGCGCGCTCCCTGACAGGCGTGAGCAGCTTTTTTTCGTTCTCGATAGCCTCCTCGACGGAAATGCCCGATCCGGCCAGCGGATGCGGCCGGCGCGTCTCCTTGTAGCGCTTGACAATGCTCGCGGTGTCGGCCTCGATAAACAGGATGCGGTAGTCGCAGCCGAGACTCCACAGCCCATCGAGCACCTCGAACAGCTCTTCGAAATTTGCCCGCTCGCGGATGTCCGTGACGAGGGCGACCTTCTCATAGCGCTCGCCTGCGGCAAGGCAGATCTGAGCGAATTTCGGAATCAGCGCGATGGGCATGTTGTCCACACAGTAGTAGTCCAGGTCCTCGAGCACGTCCGCCGCCCGGCTCTTGCCTGCGCCGGAAAGACCCGATATGATGATAAACTCCATGGGCTGCTCCTTTCTCCGGGTTAAGAACCTGTATTCACAGTGAGGAATACCGGCTAAGCGTTCCGGATAATTTTAACCTCCGGCTCGAGTGTAACGCCCGTCCGGCCGTAAACCGTTTCCCTGATGTGCGCCATGAGCCTGAGCACATCCTCGAAGCTGGCGTCTCCGCGATTTATCACGAAGCCCGCGTGCTTTTCGGAAACCTGCGCCCCGCCGAGCGCATAACCCTTTAGTCCGGCTTCTTCAATAAGAGCCGCGGCATAGCCTTTTTCCGGTCTTTTAAAGGTGCTGCCGGCGGAGGGCCTTTCAAGCGGCTGGGAGGCCCGGCGCTTTTCGGAAAGCGCGCGCATCCGCGCGTGGATCGCATCCGCGCCGCCCTGTGCGAGCCTCAGCTCGCAGCTGATAATAACCGCGTTTGTGTCGGAGAAAGCGCTGTGCCGGTAGCCCAGGGCCAGGCCGTCTCCGGCTCTGACGCACAGCCTGAGCGCCTCGTCCAGATAGGTCACGGAGAGCAGGACGTTTTTCATCTCCCCGCCATAGGCCCCGGCGTTCATGCTGGCCGCGCCTCCGAGCGTTCCCGGAATTCCATGGGCAAACTCGAGACCGGTCAGAGAGAAGTCCGCGCACGCGCTCGCAAGCCGCGAGAGACTGATCCCGGAGAGCGCGGAAACGCGCAGCGCGTCCGTCCGCGCAAGGGCGCTCATGCCGTCCGACAGCTTGATGACGAAACGGCGAAGCGGCGCGTCGGTCACAAGCAGGTTCGTCCCGTTGCCGATCACCAGCGGCTGTACGCCTTTTTCACGGAGAAAGAGGCAGAGCGCCTGGACGTCCTCCGATGACGACGGCAGCGCCATCGCCGCGGCAGGTCCGCCGATCCGGAACGAGCAGTGCCACCGCATCGGCTCGTTTTCCCGCAACTCGAGACGCGGCATTTTTTCCCTCAGGTCCCTTGCAAGAGGTTTGAAATCCGCCATAAACACTCCTGTCAGTCCGTTTTTTGCCGGACCTTACTCAAAAAGGTCGTTATCCACAAAGCGGTCGTGCGTGTGCTCGAGCTCCTGCGCGGCGTTATAGCCGAGCTTTTTCTGCCGGTTGTTCATCGCGGCAAGCTCGAGTATAACCGCGAGGTTTCTTCCGGGACGCACTGGGATCGTCAAGGCGGGCACGTCGAGGCCGAGTATCTCGGTGTATTCGGAGTCCGCGCCGAGCCGGTCGTAGGCCCTGTAGTCCTCCCAGTTTTCCAGCTTGACGACCAAATGGATGGTCTGTGAGGCCTTGACCGCGCCGACGCCGTAAATATACCGGGCGTTGATAATGCCGATCCCGCGGAATTCCATAAAATGCCGGATCAGCGGAGGCGCTTCGCCGACAAGCTCATCGTGGGAGATCTTCTTGATTTCGACCGCGTCGTCGGCAATGAGCCGGTGCCCGCGCTTGACCAGCTCGAGCGCCGTTTCACTTTTACCTATGCCGCTGTCCCCGGTGATGAGCAGGCCCTCGCCGTAGACCTCGACCAAAACGCCGTGTATCGTCTTTCTCGGGGCAAGGTGGACGTGGAGCGAGCCGATGAGCCGGGCCATGAATTCTGAGGTATCCATCTCTGAGACGAACACGCTGACGTCATATCGATCCGCAAGCGCGAGCATTTCCGGAAAAGGCTCCACCCTGTGGCAGACCACGAGCGCGCGGGGCTTGCGCCGCATCAGCCCCTCTATCGCGCCGTAGCGCCCCTCGGGACTGAGCCGCTCCAGATAAGTGTGCTCCTGCTTGCCGGAAACCAGCATCCGGCTCGGATTGTAGTATTCAAAGAAGCCCGCGAATTGAAGCCCCGGCCTGTCGACCGCCATACTGTATACCCGCTCTTCGTCAAAAGCATCCGAAGCGTGGGCTATCCTGAGGGCATGCTCCTTTACAAGCTGAGAGAGCAGAACCGAATATTCCTCCGCCATAGTTTCACCCGCCTTTATTGATACTTTATATTTTAGATTCTGCGGGTAAAATTTGCAAGCCCCATTATTGGCCGCGCCACACGCCGGAGCTGCGCGGCACGCCGCTTTTTTCTCAAAAACAAAAGCGCCGCTCAAAAAAGCGGCGCTCGGACAATATACACAGAAGCACGCTCACACAGCGCGGGTCACGCTGCCGCTGCGCAAGCAACGGGTGCAAACGTAGACATGCTTAGGTGTCCCGCCCACTATGGCCTTGACGCGCTTTACATTGGGCTTCCATGTGCGGTTTGAACGCCTGTGAGAGTGGCTGACCTGAATGCCGAATGACACACCCTTACCGCAAATTTCACACTTTGCCATCTTTAGCTGCACCTCCTCGATCAGTATGCGCCAATCAGTCGAAAATCAAACGAATAGCTTTACAATAATAGCAGAGCCGCCGCGCAAATGCAAGGATAATTTTGTTTTTTTCACGTTTTTTTCGAAGATTTTTTCAAAATACCCTACAAGCCCGGAGCAGACGCTCCGGGCTTGTGCCTTGTTTAACGGGTATGCTTGCCGGTACGGCGGTAAACGGCTTTTGCGGTTTTACGGCTCGCCGTCAGGCTCCGCCAACTCACTTGGCGTCTGCCAGCCGCTGAGACCGCTGGGCAGCGCCTTGGAGAACATAAGCTGGCGCAGCAGCGTACCGGATTCCCGCGCGTAGATGGCGAGGATGTTATCCCCCGCGTTCAGCTGTACGGCTGTCGGGCAATAGGTCCACTTTGCGCCGATGCTCGCGGTATAAAACTTATATGCCCCATTGACGACGACGTGGAAGGAGTCGGAATTTTCATTCGGCGTGTTGGAGAAGTAGCTGAAATAGTAGGAGCCGGCCTCGGTTACGTTTATCTTAAAGGACAGGCTGGGCACCTTTCCCTCCAGGGCGCTCACTGTAGTATCAGTCCAGGCCCACTTCGTCACGCCGTCCGTCCCCGGTACGGCGTTCGTGCCGACCGGGGTCAGCTGGATGCTGGTGTCTCCCTCGACCGCTGCCCAAGCGAAGGTAGTTCCAGAATAGGCGGGTTTTGCGGACACGTTGCTGTGGTTCGCGTAGGGCTCGCCCAGCAGCGCATCCACGGCGTTGATGACGACGGTCCCGTCCGCGCCGGGCAGATAGGCTGCCTTCTCGCTGTCAAACGCCGGCGGCTCCGCCAACTCACTTGGCGTCTGCCAGCCGCTGAGATTGCTGGGCTGCGCCTTAGAGAGCATGAGCTGGCGCAGCAGCGTGCCGGACTCCCGGCCATAGATGGTGAGGATATTCTCCCCCGCGTCCAGTGTCACGGCTGTCGGGCAATAGGTCCACTTTGCGCCGATGCTTGAGGTCTGGAACTTATATGCCCCGTTGACGACGACGTGGAAGGAGTCTGAGTTTTCGTTCGGCGTGTTGGAGAAGAAACTGAAATAATAGTTTCCGGCCTCGGCCACGTTTACTTTGAAGGATATGCTGGGCACCTTTCCCTCCAGGGCGCTCATTGTAGTATCAGTCCAGGCCCACTTCGTCACGCCGTCCGTCCCCGGTACGGCGTTCGTGCCGACCGGGGTCAGCTGGAGACTCTGCCCAACCTCGACCGCCACCCAAGCGAAGGTGGTTCCAGAATAGGCGGGTTTTGCGGACACGTTGCTGTGGTTTGCGTAGGGCTCGTTCACCAGCGCGTCCACGGCGTTGATGACGATGGTCCCATCCGCGTCGGGCAGGTAAGCCGCCTTTTCGCTGTCAAACGTCGGCGGCTCCGGAGGTTCCGGGGGCGGCTGCAGGATCCCGCTGAGCTCGCTTGCCGCCTGCCAGCCGCTGAGGCCGCTGGGCTGTATCCTGGAGAGCATGAGCTGGCGCAGCAGCGTACCGGACTCCCGGCCATAGATGGTGAGAACATTCTCCCCCGCCTTGAGCGTCACGGGCGCCGCATAGGTCCACCTTGCGCCGATGGCCCCGGTCTGGAACTGGTATACCCCATTGACGGCGACGTGGAAAGAGTCTGTGTTGTCGCTCGGCGAATTAGAGAAGAAGCTGAAATAATAGGCGCCGGCCTCGGCCGCGTTCACCTTGAAGGATATGCTGGGCGCCTTTCCCTCCAGGAGGCTCACCGAGGTGTCGAGCCACCGCCACTTATCCACGCCGTCCGTCCCCGGCATGACGCTTGTGCTGACCGGGGTCAGCTGGAGGCTTCTCTCCTCCTCGACAGCCACCCAGGCGAAGTCGGTTCCGATATAGAGCGGAGTCGCGCATACGTTGCTGTGGTTTGCGTAGGGCTCGCTGAGCAGCGCGTCCACGGCGTTGATGACGATGGTCCCGCTGGCGTCGGGCTGGTAGTAGAGCCCGGCGAAAACGTTGACCGTGACGGTGAAGGTCTTCTGCACCGGCTCGCAGTCCTCCGCGGTCGCGGTCACAGTCACAGTCGTACTGCCCGCGCCGGCGGGGGTCACGGTGAATTTGCCGTCTGAGACCGGGGAGACAGTCACCACGCCCGTATTGCCGGAGACCGCCGTAAAGCTGACGGCCGCTTCGTTGGTAGTTGTCGCGGAGAGGACGACCTCTTTCCCACCGTCGATGGTGGTCATATGGACGCCGGCGAGGTCCCCCATCGTGATTTTCGGCGGCAGCAGCTTACGCTGGCCGGGGGCCTGCAGCCCGCTCAGGCTTCGCGTGGTGTTTGACAGAAGAAGCTGATTGATCAGGAACCCGTCCTCACGGGCGTAAATGGTAATCGTATGCTCGCCCGCGCTCAGGCTGACCT
>JAISDV010000050.1 GCA_031264545.1 Oscillospiraceae bacterium
TGGGAAGCGGCATGGGCGTGCCCTCGATGGGGCTTTACGCCTATGAGCTGTACCGCTATTTCGGCGTTGACAGCATTATACGGATCGGCAGCGCCGGCGGCGTGGCCGATGGTGTGAAGCTGCGCGACGTGGTCATCGCCATGGGCGCTTCGACAAACAGCGCCTATGCGAATCAATATTGTTTTCCGGGGATCCTCGCGCCTCTGGCAAGCTACCCGCTTGTAAAATACGCCGCGGAGACCGCGGAGCGTATCGGCGCGCGCGCCATTGTCGGCCCTGTCTTTACCGCCGACCAATTCTATGACGCGAACCCCGATTCCGCATCCAAATACCGTGAAATGGGCATCCTCGCCGTCGAGATGGAGACAGCCGGCCTGTACCTGACGGCGGCCCGTGCGGGCAAGCAGGCCCTCAGCATACTGACCGTATCCGATCTGGTCTTTACCGGCGAGGGACTTACAGCCGATGAACGGCAGAACAGCTTTACGGAAATGATGGAAATCGCGCTTGAAACGGCCTGGAAATCCGTTGAGTAAAGGCGCTGAAAGCTGGAGAATCTGAATGAAGTACAGCCGCAAAGAAGTCTTATCGATCCCCAATATCCTCGGGTATTTCAGAATCCTGCTAATCCCCTGTTTCATGTACACCTACATGACCGCGGAGACAGTCCGGGACTATTACCTCCCTGCCGTCATTGTCGGGGTTTCTTCGATCAGCGACATGCTTGACGGGCTGATTGCCCGGCGGTTCAACATGGTGACGGAATTTGGCAAGCTGGTCGATCCCCTCGCCGACAAGCTCACCCAGGGCGCGCTGATCCTCTGTTTTATTCTGAAATACCGGTATATGCGTTACCTTCTGGCGCTTTATGTCGTCAAGGAGAGCTATATGGCGGTCATGGGCTTGATTATCCTGCGTCACAACGGAAAAAGGCTCAACGGCGCGAAGTGGTTCGGCAAGGTCAGCACGGCGCTTGTCTATCTGGTGATGCTCATGCTTTTTCTGCGCCCGATCCTTTTCCCCCAGATGAGCGAACAGACGGTCAATTCCCTCATCTGGCTCTGTTTCTTTGCGATGCTGGCAACCCTGCTGCTGTATATCCCCGTGTTCCTCCGGCTTTACCGCGCGGCGTGAGCTTTGTCCGTTTTGACACGAGACAGGCCGGACGCCGTCGGCTGTACCCAAAGAAAACCATAAAGGCTGAAAGCGGAAGCAAGCCCGTGAAAAAGCGCAATCCTGCGCGATAGCGATTGACAAATTGAGATCAGCGCCGTAAAATATAGTAAAAGCTGTATTTTTGCGTGAATGACGGGAATTCTATCTTGGTTGCTCCGCCTTCTGCACCGGGATACATAGTATTTTACGCGCAAATCATTCAAGAACAGCTATAAATTCAGGTTCTGAGCTGCAAAAGGAGTGTTAATACATGAAATCGGACCCCTTACCTGACAGCAGCAGTCCTCACTTGCGAGAAACCAAATAAGCTCTTACAGAACCCGGCCTTTCGTGCTGCGTTCTGCGCGGAGCATGAAAGGATTGATAATAAGTGCTCAACTACTACCTCTCGAGGAATGGCCACCTCGAAATCCTTGAAGGACAGGCCCCCGGCTGCTGGATCGCGCTTACCAACCCGAATGAGGCCGAGCTTAACCGTGTTTCCGGAGAGCTTGAGCTCGATTCGGACACGCTTGGCGCTGCGCTCGACGTTTATGAGCGTTCCCGCATCGAAACCGACGAAAACTATACCATGATCCTGGTCAACATCCCTACCGTTGAGGCGCATAACGCCAAGGAGCTGTATAACACTATCCCGCTTTCGGTTGTCCTCACAAAAGACGTCGTCGTAACCGTCTGCAGTGAGGACACCTCTGTCCTCACCCCCTTCCCTGCCGGCCGGGTGCGCGATTTTTATACCTACATGAAGTCGCGCTTTATTTTCCAGATACTTTACCGGACGGCGACGCTCTTTCTGCATTACCTGAATATCATTGACCGGAAGAGTGACGAGGTTGAAAACAAGCTCCAGAAATCCACAAAAAACCATGAGCTGATCGAGCTGCTGAAGCTTGAAAAAAGTCTGGTCTATTTCACGACCGCCCTGCGCTCCAATGAGGCCGTTATGGAAAAACTTTTCAGATACGACTTCATCAAGAAATACCCGGACGATCAGGATCTTCTGGACGATGTTATCGTCGAAAACAAGCAGGCTATCGAGATGGCAAATATCTACAGCGGCATTCTCAGCGGAATGATGGACGCGTTTGCCTCGGTCATTTCCAACAACCAGAACATCATCATGAAGCTCCTGACCGTGATCTCCGTTGTGATGGCCATACCGACCATGATATTCAGCGCCTTCGGCATGAATATCGAGCTCGGCAGCTTCGTGCGTTTTCCGGGGAGCTTCGGGCTGATTATCCTGGGCTCCGCCGCGTTGAGCTTCATCGTCTACGCCGTTATCGGAAAAACGCGGCTTTTCAAATAAGATTAAGATCCTGAATTCCGCGTTATAAATACAGGTTCTAAGCCCGCCGGAACACCCCCGAAATGGAACGAACGGCGCGTCAATACAGCCGGTTTCACGGCGTGACCGCCGCCGTTACTGGCTGACATATTCCGCGCCGCGCGCGGGCAGTACGGTCAGCGAGGAAAGCGCAAGCCGAAGATATTTATAGCCCTCCTCCTCATATTCTTCGAGAATGCCGACAGCCTCCACCCAGTCATTTTGTTCCGGGTAGGTCTCGTTCCATACGACCTCGAAGCCGGCGTTTGCGTCTATGCCGCAGCAGCCGGGACCATAGCGAATGACCGAGTAGTATTTCGCGCCGGTTTCGAAAGCTTCATATACGCTGAAAATCCCTTCGTACTTGATCGTTTTGCCCAGGTAATCCCCGGCATTGTAATAAATGTCGTTGGTCTGCGCGATGAACATCTTCTCCTTGATTTCCACAACGCCGCCGAAAGGCGCTTCCGTCTCGGGCGCTGCCGTGTCCGTGGGAATATCCGCCGGCTGGTATACAGGCGCAATATCTTCCATTTCGGGCGCTGCCGTATCTGCGGGGGCGTCTTTTTGGATCGCCGCGCCGCTATCGGGCAGATTGACGGCGGGCGTTCCGTTATCGTTTTTCGCGTTCAGGTTTACGGCGGATTTTCCCTGACAGCCGCAGAGTACGAATAAAGCGCAGACAAGCAGCCAAATTGTGATTTTCCTCATGATGCATTTCTCCTTTCCGCGATGCGGCGGCACAGCGTCTCTTTGAGCTTCGTCCCCAGGACAAGCCGCGCAGCCCAAAACAGCAGGAACGCCGCGATATTGACGAGAACGACGCTTGCGCCCGTCGGCGTAGCTTTGACGTAGGAAATTACCACGCCGGCGAAGAAGCAAACCACCGACACGGCCGCCGAGCATAGGGTCACGCTTTTGAACTTCTTGCACAGCCGCATGGACGTAAGCGCGGGGAAGATGATAAGACTGGAAATAAGCAGCGCGCCCATCATCCTCATACCCAGCACGATCGTGATCGCCGCGAGGAAAGCGATCAGCATATTGTACAGGCCTGTTTTCACGCCGGTGGCCTTGGCGAAGCTTTCGTCGAATGTGACCGCGAATATTTTGTTGTAGAACAGGATGAACAAGCCCAGCACTACGATCGCCAGAACGATTGAGAGCGTCACGTCATCCCTGCTCATGGCAAGAATGCTGCCGAACATATAGTTGCAGACGTCGGTGTTCATGCCTGTCGTAAGAGAAATGATCACCACGCCGATTGCCAGACTGCTCGTGGAAATCAGCGCGATGGCGGCATCCCCTTTGATTTTGCCGTTCTCGCTGATCCGCAGGAGAAGGAACGCCGCCAGCACCACCACAGGGATGGACACTGTAAGCGGCGCGGCGTTCATGGCCGTGGCGATGGCCAGCGTACCGAAGCCGACATGGGAAAGCCCGTCGCCAAGCATGGCGTAGCGTTTCAGCACAAGGCTGACGCCGAGAAGCGCCGCGCAGAGTGAGACCAGCAGCCCTACCACAACGGCGCGGACCAGAAAGGTATAGGAAAACATCTCCGCCAAGGTGTTAATCATGCCGCGCGCCTCCCATAAAAGTCTTTCCGACTTCGGATTGCAGATAGTCCCCGGTTTTGCCGAAAAACACCTGCGTATTCTTCAAATGAAGGATGTGGCTTGCGTATCTGACCGCGCTCTGGATATCATGAGACACCATGATAACGGTGAGGCCGGTTTCCCGATTGATGGTTTCGATCAGCCGGTAGAGCTCCTGTGTGACAACCGGGTCAAGCCCTGCCACGGGTTCGTCGAGCAGCAGGACTTTTTTCGTGGCACACAGCGCGCGGGCAAGCAAGACCCGTTGCTGCTGACCGCCCGACAGCTCGCGGTAGCAGCGGTTCCTGAGCGGGCCAACGTCCAGCCGCTTGATGTTTTCTTCCGCAATCGTCTTGTCTTTTCCGGAGTAAAACGGCAGAAGGCCCCGCGCCCCGAGGCGTCCTGAAAGGACGACCTCGTAGGCGCTGGCGGGGAAATCCTTCTGCGCGGCGCTTTGTTGGGGAAGATAGCCGATTTCGTTCCGGCCCAGTCCGTCACCCATCAGGACGCTTCCGCTCTGCGGCGCTTTCAGCCGCAGTAAGCCCTTGATAAGGGTGCTTTTGCCGGAACCGTTCTCCCCGACAATGCACAAATAGTCGCCGCTGCGGACTTCAAAGTTGAGGCCGCTGACAGCGGTGCTGCCTTCATATGCGAAGGAAGCGTCCTGACAAGTGATAAGCGCCATGTCAATCCGCCCCTTCTTTCAAAGAGGGATAAGCGGATTGCAATATTTTAATCATTGCAGCGCCTCCTTCAAGACCGTCACATTGGCCGTCATAATGTCAAGGTAGGTTTTGCCCGCCTCAAAGTCCGCTTTTGAGATATTGTGGCAGGCATGGAGAAGCAGGACCTTCGCACCAGTGGCCTCGCTGATGGTATTCGCCATCTTCTCGTTGGAGAGCTCGATATGGAACACCACCGGAATTTTCTCGGCATTAATCTTATCTATGAGGAATTTCACCGTTGCCGCGCTGGCCTCGGTTTCGGTTGAGCAGCCGGGGAAAGCGGCGAAATATGTGAGGCCGTAAGCGTCCGCGAAATAGCGAAACGGGAAGCGGTCGCCAAACACGAGGGTTTTGCGGGCGGCGGCGTCAACCACGGTCTGGAATGCGCTGTCCAACGCGTCCAGCTTACTGAGATACGCCGCGGTGTTTTGCTTGTAAGTAGTGGCGCCGGCGGCGTCAGCCTCGCACAGCGCGTCGGAGATCTTCTGAACAATCAGCTTTGCGTTCTCCGGTGAAGTCCAGACGTGTTCGTCATATTCGGGCTCCTCAGCCTCGCCCGATCCGGCGGGATCTTCCGCTTCTTCTTCGTCCTCCATGCCCTCGACGATTTCCTCCTCGACGACATCCACGCAGTCCATAAGAGTGACGATTTTCATCCCGGACGTGTCCATTGAGGACAGCACTTCGTTTACCCATTCGTCAGATTCGCCGCCGACGTAGATGAATACGTCGCAATTCTGGATTTTGATGATGTCCTGCGGCGTTGGCTCGAAGGAGTGGCTTTCGGACGCCGGCGGCAGGAGCATGGTGACATCCGCCGAATCGCCGGCAACAGCGCGGGTGAAATCATATGGCGGAAAGATCGTGGCGACAACACTGAGCTTATCGCCCGTACTTGTTTCGATGGGCTTATTCTGCCGGGCGCAGCCCGCCAGCACAGACGCGCCGATCAGCAGGATAAGCGCGATTGGCACAAATTTTTTCATAAGGGACAACCTCCGTATTTTGGGTTTCGGGCGCAAAAATACAAGGAAACATCATAGTCCTTCTCTGAAAATGGGCGCACAGCGCCTCTTGAAGGATGCAGCATTCCCTTGCGGAGCTTATCTCAATTATTCAATCTGATTTTAAGGCGGACAAGGGTACAGAAGCCCATGTCAGGATCGACGGGCTTCAGAACAGAAAGGATGGCGAACAGGCCCGGAAAAGCCAGCGCCGCGCCGGCTATAACGGCGGCTAAAGATTTTAACAAATTCCCGGCCGTCGCTAAGTGCGCGCAGGCCGCGCAGCTTCCATGAGGGCCGTCGTAATCGTGGATATGATTGGCGTGAATTAAAATCACTGCCCCCGAAAGGATGGAGACGGCAATAAACAGAACGCAAACCGTCAAAGCAAGCAGCCTTTTCACAGATTGCTTTCCGCCCGACGCTATAGAATCAGCCCGGCTTGCCGTGAAGCAGTGCATTTCCGGTTCCGCCTTTCCTGGATATTAGGATCGTGTTCACAGCTTGAAACACTGTCTAAGCAGTCATTTTTCCGCCGTCCCGCGTTAAATTTTCTTAAAACGCACCCGGTATTCCCGCAAAAATTTGCCCCCTCCGGCGAAAAACCGCCTATCCGGCTCTTCCCGTTATGAATACAGGCGCTAAGCAGTGCGTTATTTTGGAAGGCACATGTTACATTTCCCGTAAAATACCGTCTTGCTGTCGTTGACCTGAAAAGCGTGGGTTTCAAAAATATGCCGCGAAACATGATCGACCTCGTCACATTTCAGATGAAATATCCCGCCGCAGCCTTCGCATTTCAGATGATAGAAGTCCTGTTCGTTTTCCGGCTGCTCCGCATATCGGAAGCAGGCCCCCTGCGTTCCGTCAAAAGTATATTTACGCGCTCTGCCTTCCTGAACCAGCCTTTCGAGCTGGCGGTAGATTGTGGTGCGGCTCACCGGGTCCCCGCTCTTTTGAAAATGCTCCCCGATCTGGGCGGCCGTAATGTATTCGTCCTTATGCTTTGCGAGACAGGCCAGAACCGCTTCACTTTGTTTCGTATTGTAATTTGCAGGATGTCGGCGCAAGGTACCACCTCCCGGCAAAAACTGAAACCCTGTATCATTTTAACGCAAACGCATAAAAAAATCAATACGCAACTGAATATCAAGTTAAAAATAGTTTCTGTGAAACTATTTTTAACTTGTTCTTGCGTTATCCTATAAACAATTTCTGCACGTTATCCCGCTGCATGATATACCACGCGGCGCTTTTCATCAGGGATTCCCGGCCAATCATCCGCAGCGTTTCATCAAGCCTGATGTGATCTGACGGATCTGTGCGCAGCGCAAACGCGAACAGCGCGTGCACCCTTTGATTATCAAAGATCTGACTTGCTTTGTGCAACCATATCATTGAGTTTTTCCTTTTGTGCCACGATTGCCAGATTGAATTCCTCAATGGCGGAGAGCCTTTTATCCTCCTGCAACACTACTTCCGCCTCAGGCATAACTGTCTCCGGCGCGGATAGCCGGGGCGCAGGAATATGAAAGACAATCCCATTTTCCCGGCGCATGAGGTCTACGGACTCAAAGGTACCTCCGCCTTCCGGGTACAGCGTTTCTCTTCCATCCCACAGCGCGATGAGCAAATGCGCGCGCTTTGCTATATACAATCCGGCCTGGCGGTAGAAATAGCCGCGGGGAGGAGACTCCGGTACCGGCTCAATCGCCGCTGCAACAAAAATATCATCAGCCTGGGACAATAGTTCGCCGAACTCCCGCCGGGAAATTTCGTCAAAATCTTTTTCATATTCTTCCCGTGCCATAGGCAGCGGCACACGAAGCCGGCAGCCTGCCTTTAACGCAGCACGCGCGCAAATCCTGTCCGCCCCATCCGCAAGGGAAGAGAGGACGATAACCGGACAATGCGGATATTGCCTTTGCAGCTGCAAAAGCTGCGACTCTACCCGGTTCTCCAGTTCGACGGCATATTCAGGGGGAATATCCCTGTGGCCGGTGATGCCGACGATTATCGGGAGCAGATTGCAACCAAGCTGAGCAGCGCTCATAGTACCTCCAAGCCAAGCGGATAGCAGGCTCTTTTCCCGTTATAACAGAATGATCGAAGCGATTGCTTCCCTGACACGTTGATGATATCCGTGCAGCGGGCACGTAGAAATCCGGATTATGGTTTCGGCAAGGCGGCTTTCTTGACGGCGAACGGCAAAGCAGCCGTTACTTAATGCCGCCCAGCAGAAAACGTATCCTCACAAGATTTTGGCGCGCCTCAACTGTAAACGAGTGATCCGCCCCGAATACTCTCTCGCGGATTTCCCACGACCTTTGATACCACACAGCGGCACTCGGATAATCACGCAGCGCTTCATAGGCCGCCGCAATATTGTAAAGTGTGCCGGCGGTATCGGGATGCGCTCTACCCACCGTCTTCTCGCAGGCGGCCAATGCCTTGCCATACCACATTAAGGCCCGCCGATGGTCACCCTGTGCGTTATAAACCACGCCGATATTGCTGTATGTCTGCGCTGTTTCAGGGTGCTCTGTCCCCAATACCTTTTCGCGGACGTTCAGCGCCTTCAGATACCACACCAAAGCCTGCGCGTCGTCTCCCTGATTGTAGTAAACAGCTCCGATGTTGTTATATACAGTGGCGGTGTTAAGATGTTCCTCTCCGAACACATTTTCGCACACCGTCAAAGCCTTTTCGTACCACGCCAGAGCCTCCGAATAGCTGCCTTCCGCACGGTAGGCGCCCGCGATATTATTATACGAGCTGGCGGTATCCGGATGATCCGGGCCTAAAGCGCTTTCACGAATGGCCAAAGCCTTTCGATACCATGCCAAAGCCTGCGCGTAGTCGCCTTGCTGATAGCTTACCACGCCTGTGTTATTGTATGTTATGGCAGCGCTGATATCGTCCTCCGGCAGCGCTGCCTTGATCACCAAAGCTTTTCGATTCCACTCCAGCGCCTGTTGATAATTCCCCAGATTTGAGTAGACTGCCGCGATATTGTTATAAGTTTTGGCGATGCCGTTATGCTTATTGCTCTGTAAGTGTTCACTGATGCCCAGATCTTTCCTGTACCATTCCAGAGCTTCCGAATAGTTACCCCGGGCGCGGCACACTTCCGCGATATTGGTGTAAACTGCGGCCGTATCAGTGCATGCGGTCCCAAGTATCCGCTCGGCGAGGTCAGCGACTCTTTTCCACCAGCGGTAAGCCTCATCATAACTG